>WTCI01000301.1 GCA_013138655.1 Desulfuromonadaceae bacterium
GGTTGAGATCCCAACCGACAGTAATGGGAGCATGATCACTGATCAAATCGTTCTTGACGGCAATGACATCGATAAGCTTGGACCAACTTTCTTCAAGTCTCTGGATACTTTTGAACCCGGTGATGAAAACAATGCTCAGAAAGCGAAAATTTTTATAACCATAACCAGTGGTCCAGGCGCCGGGCAACAACGTGTGGTTGTGGCACGCAACGGCAACACCTTTATTCTGGCGGAAGATTGGGATCTCGATGATCTTCCTACTGACGAAAGTCGCTATATATTTAAACGCCAATTGGGCAAGGTCAATGAAGCTGAACAGGTCGATGTCGCCATGGTTTACAACAATGAAAGTCTGGCAGACAACGTTGGAACCTTGACCGCGACGCATCTGTATGGATTGGGGATGGGACCCGATCTGGAAATCGGCGGTCTCGACTGGAAAGGCGGGATGACCTATACCAATCTTGAAAATCTGACCATCAATCTCGGTGCTGGAAACGATCAACTTGAGATCACCGGCATCCAGAGTCGAGAGGATTTCCAGACGGTAACAGTTGTCAATACCGGTGATGGTGATGATGAGGTCCATTTCAATGGTCTGCAGGCTGAGGAAAGCGGCCTGTTTGCTCTACATCTTGAGCAGGGTGACGATATCGTCACCGCAGAAAACACAACCGCACCGTTGATTATCTTTGGCGATGATGGTGTGGATACTATTCAGAGCGGCGACGGTGACGATATCATCTTTGCCGATTTTGGCCGGGTTGACTACCTGGATACCAGCGGCGAGTTGATTACCCGCTTCGGCATGGGACAACGAGGCGAGGTGAAAGATGCTGTTATCCCTGCAGCTGATCTCGAGAGTGTTCCTTTTGCTCAGACCGACGGCAATTATTATGGCCCGTCTCTGGTGGTTTCACGGCTTGATGATTCGGGTGGGGATGATTCGCTAAACGGAGGCGGAGGCAGGGATATCCTGATAGGCGGTTTCGGCACGGATACTATTGCGGGGGGGGCTGAGGCTGACATCATCTTCGGCGATAATGGGCGAATCGATTTTGCTACATCAGGCCATATCGCGCAAATTCGTTCATCTTTGAATTTTGGTGCTTTTGATGTACTGAACGGCGGCGATGGCAATAATCTGATTTTCGGTGGGTTCGGTGCTGATGGCATCATTTCCGGCAAGGATGACGATATCATTTTTGGCGATAATGGTGTTGCCAACTATACCGATGGTGATATTGAAAACCTTGAGACAATCGATACGGACGCAAGCACGGGCGGAGCTGATAACATTAATGCTGGCGACGGTGACAATGTCGTTTTCGGTGGAGTTGCCGATGATCAAGTTGTTTCTGGAGCAGGTGACGATGTACAACTTGGTGATAACGGCCGAGTCGACTTTGTCGCTGGGCGTTTAGTGCAAGTTGCCAGCGGCGACCCGATGTTTGGTGGCAAGGATCGGTTGGCTGGAGGAGGAGGGAATGATCTGTTGATCGGTGGTTTCAGTAACGATGAAATGCATGGCGACGCAGGTGACGATATCCTGATCGGCGACAATGGGATAGCGGATTTCCTTAATGGTCAGTTATCTAAAATTGCCAGTGGCGATCCGAATCTGGGCGGCGAAGATGAAATATACGGTGGAGCAGGAAACGACCTGCTAATTGGTGGAGCGGTCGCAGATCAGCTTTATGGTGACAGTGGTAATGATTATATGGTCGGTGATGCAGGTCGAGCGACTTATTTATCTGGCCGCCTGCGGACAGTCGAAACCATGGATGAGCATCGCTTTATCGGTGGCAATGACTGGCTCGACGGTGGCGCTGGTTTTGACGCTATGTTCGGTGGTCACGGTGATGACACCTTTGTCGGTGATTTTACCGAAGATCTGATGATCGGCGAATATGCCCGTTTGACGATGGAGGGTGATCGAGCCGAATCGGTGGTCCGGCTTGGCCAGGGCAACCTCGATCTGATCGCTAACCGTCAGTTCGGGCTTTATAACCCGTTGGCGTTAACTCCTTCATTGTCTCAACTGGGGAGTGTGCTTCTGCCAACTCAAATACGTGAGTTCATTGCTGCACAACGCCCTGAACTGGCAACCGACCAACGTCCGACACACCATGGTGCAACGTCTTCTTCCGCGAAGGATCAGGGCTTAGGCTATCATCCGCCGGAAGATGAAGTGGAAGAGCAGGCGGAGGAGGAGGATGTCGATCAGCCGAGCCCAGACGTAGAAAAACTGCCCGAGGAGGAAAGAGTTGAAGAAGTAGAATCGGAACAGCCGATTCTCGAAGATGAAAATGAGGAAGACCAGGATCAAGCACCCGAAGAGATGGAACAACCGGAAGTCCCTGAAGAAAAACAGACCGACAGTGCTGATTCGCTGAAAGCTGTCGTAGCCGGATTTGTCGGTTGGGGGGTATCGTCTTCCCAGCGCAAAAAAACCGGCACGGCCAAGTTGCTTGACCTTGATACTCCAAAAGAGAAAGCGCGCTTCTGGCGCTGGCAGGATGGGCGTTTGAGCAAATCCGGCTGGGCCGGAAATGACGCAACTAAAACAGTTCAATATCTGAATGTCGAGTCTCCGATAATCAAAACCGAACTCAAAAGGAAAGAAAATGTCTGAAAAAGCAAAGAAAGTAGAAGGCGAAACTGTCGTAACAGCAGAAGAGAAAAAATCGACTAAACCGACCATCCGCTGGGATGGCTCGAAGATGAAGAGCACCTATGCCAACGTTTGCAACGTGTCAAGCAGCCGCGAAGAGGTCACTCTGCTCTTCGGTACCAATCAGAACTGGCACGCGGGGCAGAAGGAGCTCGTCATTGAGTTGTCAGACCGGATGACCCTTAATCCGTATGCGGCCAAACGGTTGGCTCTTCTGTTGACGAATACCATGCAGGAGTATGAAAAACGCTTTGGCGAACTGCACTTGGATGTTCCGGAAAAAAAAACTGAATAATCGTTTGGCTTGTTAATTGCCTGCGCCCGGCATGATTGTATGATCGTGCCGGGCATTTTTTTGTAGTTGCCCGGTCAAATCTTGAAATATCGGTCTTTTAGCTAGGAGCCTGTCAGACTTGACGGGCCGTAGCGAAAAGTTGGATGTTCGAGGCCAGATTTACGGGAATTTGAGAGCGAATAGCATGGCTATTTGTCGAAAATTGCCGTAGATCTGGACCGATCAGCCGATTTTGCAGTAGGCTCTTGTTAAGTCCGACAGGTTCCTAGGATAATATTTTCTCAAGACTCGGAAGAGGGGTGCGATGAAATATATCTACTTCATCCTCGGCATTATCCTGTTGATCTCCTGCGCTTATGGAGTCATCAGCTATAAAGGCTCCGGTGAGCCGCCGGGGGAAAATGCCCTGGTGGTTAACGAACGGGTGATTCCTTTTGCCGAATTGCAGCAGATGTGGCAACAGAAGCCGTATCATTATCGCGATCAGAATGAATTTATTGATGATTTGGTGCTGCGTGAAGTGCTGATTCAGGAGGCGATTAAGTCCGGAATTGCCGACGAAGATCAGTTTAAGCGGTTGATTAAGGATTTTTTTGAACAATCGCTGGTAAAAACTCTGCTTGATCGAAAACAGCTTGAACAACCGATAGAGCTTTCGGAGCCAAACCTCGCCAATTTCCGCAAAGCTCAGCACCTGCGTTATCGCTTGACCTTGTTGCGCTACCAGTCTTATCAGCAGGCGCTCGCTGGAGAAGCAGCACAGGAGCAGCAGCTTATCGAAGATTTTGTTGTCTTGCCCGAAGCGCTACAGGTTCGCTTGTTTTCCATGCAACCTGCAGAGCTGTCGGAGCCTTTTCTCGATGGCGCCGAGTTTGTACGGCTGCGCCTTGACCAGATTGATAAACTGCCGCAGCTCCAAGAGTCAGTCATCTCGGACGATGAATTGCGACAGCACTTACACTATCTGCTGCAACAAAAAATACTTGAAGAATGGATTCTGCGGGTTCGTGAACAGGCGATCGTTCGTTATCCGCAGCAGAAATTGAAAAACGGGGGTGACTAATGGCGCGTGGCTATAAGCGACGGAACTATTTCATCAATCAGGAATTACAGGGCAAAATGATCTTTTGGGTGTTTTTGCTCAGTATCCTTGGCGTTGCATTCTTTACCCTGATTTTCGGTCTGCTCTCCTCGGAGCATTTGACCATCTCTTATACTGATCAGCAATTTCGCGTCGGTGCTACCCCCTCTGTGTTGATCAAGGAACTGTTTCAGGCCAATTGGCTTTTTATCATCCTCGGTGGTGGTGTCATTTCGGTGTTAATGCTCTTTGTCAGTCACGCATTTGCCGGACCGCTTTATCGTTTTGAAACGGTTTTCAAGGGGTTACGGCAAAGAGACCTGAATCAGCACATTCATCTGCGAACTAAGGATGTCGGTCGTAGTCTGGCTAATGATATTAATGAGTTCTCCAGTTTATTTTCTGCGGATGTGAAAAGTTTGCAAGATTTGTCTGCATTGCTGGAAAAGAATTTGCGCCAGGATCAGTTGGATGATGCTCGGCAAGCAATGGGTAAAATAGACGAAATATTAAGTAGATACAAGTTGAAGATTGAGGGGTAGATTGAACCTGAAAGTCGCTATCATCATTCTCCTGCTCTGCACCCTGTTGCCGGCACCAAATCAGGCTGCCGAGTTAAAAACCCGCTTGGTCCGTCTGGAATTTCAGGATGAAAAGCTGTTACAGCAGTTTAACAGCCGGGTCCGGTTGGGGCTGTCCAATTCGTTGGGCAGACAGAGAAGCAAATTGTTGTTGAGTGATGAAGTGAGTAACAAGCTTGATCTGGTTTACGGTCGGGTGCAGGAAATCCTGGATATGCATCCCCCGCGCAGCGATTTGTCAATTGTACTGTTGCCTTCAGAGGTAGAGGTTCAGGCGGTTTACAAAAATCAGTTTGCGGCCCATGTCGGTTATATTGCTTTTTTTTCGCCAGATGAGAACAGCGTCTATCTTGCGGTCAATAAAGTTAATATCAGGGTGCTGGCCCACGAACTGGCGCACGTGGTCATTCATCATTTTTTTCATAAACGACCGCCGGAAAGTATTCACGAATTACTTGCACAGCATGTAGAAAAACAGTTTCGTCAACCAACACAGAAGCGTTTGAAATGAGTCACTTATGAGCATCGTTGAAACCGCAACAATTGAGGAACCGCAGAGGGATACACCGGAGCTCTGGGCTGATTTCACCGCTGCTTGCAGTGAGCAGGACTATTATCAAGGCTGGCTGGCGTTACAGAGCGGGCTGATTCCGGGTGTCGTTCAGGGTCTGTTGGTTGTTGCCGCGGCAGATAAACAATTTATGCCGGTTGCCGGTTGGCCGCAAAGTGGGAGCGAGCCACAACGGCTTTCCGATGTCGTTGAACGTGTGCTGGAAGAGAACTGCGGGCTGCTGGTCGAATTGCCGGACTCTGCAAACTACGCCATTGCCTATCCCTTGTTGGTCGATGAGACCTTGTGTGGCGTGGTGGCACTGGAAGTCTCTGCCTCGGCTGAGGCAGAATTGCAAAGAGCGATGGAGCATTTGCAGTGGGGGGTTGCCTGGCTGGAGTTGCTGGTACGGCGCAAACAGGCCGACGAGAACCAGGCTACTCTGCACCGATTGAAGACCGCTGTTGATATGCTTGCCGTGGTTCTGGGACAAGAAAGCTTTGCTGCGGCAGCTATGGCTTTTACCACCGAGCTGTCTGCCGCCAGTGAGTGTGAACGGGTCAGTCTCGGTTTTTTGCGTGGCCGTAAGCTTAAACTGCAGGCCGTTTCCCACAGTGCTGAGGTTGGCCGGAAGATGAACCTGACCCGTGCCATCGAGCGGGTTATGGAAGAAGCGATCCTGCAACGGCGCGAAATTTCTTATCCGCCGATTGAAGAAGAGGTGCTGATCTGTCGCGAACACGAAGCCTTGTCTCGTCAGCAATCGATGGCCTCGATTATCAGTTTTCCATTATATGGCCAGGGACGCTATTACGGTGCGCTGACCTGCGAACGAGCCGCCGATCGACCCTTCACTGAGCGGGATGTCGAATTTTTTCGAGCGATCGCTGCTTTGCTCGGCCCGGCGTTGGAGAGTAAGTATTTAAATGACCAACCACTGCCGGTTAAATTCAAAGCAGCCGCCCAGCAGCAATTACAACGTCTGTTCGGTCCACGTTATTTCGGACGCAAGCTGTTTTTACTGCTGCTGATCGGAGTGATTGCTTGCTTTAGTGTGCTCGAATGGGATTATCGATTGTCTGCCGATATGACCCTGGAAGGTGCAATCCGTCGGGCGGTGGTGGTGCCTTTTAACGGTTTTATTGATCAGGCTCCGGCCCGCGCCGGGGATCTAGTTGAGCAGGGAGCGTTGCTCTGTTCTCTGGACGACCGCGACTTACGCTTGGAAATGCTGGCTAAAAACAGTCAGCAACGGCAGCTGGATCGGCAGTATCAGGAGGCGGTTGCCAAGCATGATCGCGCTCAGGCCAAGATTATCAAAGCGCAACTGGATCAGTCTCAAGCCGAGCTCGACTTGATTGTCGCCAAGTTGGAGCGGAGTAGATTGACGGCACCATTTGCCGGACTGCTGGTCAGTGGTGACCTGAGCCAACGACTTGGAAGTGCGGTGGAGCAAGGGGAAATCTTGTTCGAGGTGACACCGCTTGATGCCTACCGGGTCATTCTCAAGGTTGATGAGCGCCGGATAGCTGATGTGCAGACGGGTCAGCAGGGGACTTTGGTTCTTTCGTCTTTGCCCAATCAGCGGTATCAATTTGCCGTGTCAAAAATCACTCCGATTACCACCGCTGAGGAAGGACGCAATTACTTCCGCATTGAGGCTCACCTGCAAACGGTTGACGACAATCTGCGACCGGGGATGGAGGGAGTCGGCAAGATTTTTATCGACCGGCGCAAGCTGATATCGATCTGGACTCGCGATTTGCTGGAGTGGGTTCAGTTAACGCTGTGGAACTGGTTGCCTTGAGATGATGGTGAACGTCGGAACTGCGTATGAGTGAATCTCTCTTCAGCCAGTCCTGGTATCGTGTCGCACCGCTTAAGCCGCGCTTGCGCAGTCATGTGCAAATCCATCAGCACTGCTATCGCGGGGACGACTGGTACGTCATTCAGGATCGCTTTACCGGCCGCCACCACCGCTTTTCTCCGGAAGCCTATCAGTTGATCGGATTGATGGATGGGCGGCGGACGCTCGGTCTGATCTGGGAGACTGCCTGCGCGCGGCTCGGTGATCATATGCCGACCCAGGATGAGGTGATCGGGCTGCTTTCGCAACTGTTCCGTTCCGACCTGTTGCAGACCTGTGCACTGCCCGATTTTGACGAACTGCAGCAGCGGCAAGACCAGGGGCAGCGCAATCGGCTGCTGGCAAACCTGCGTTCACCGATGTCGGTCCGCTTTCCATTGCTTGATCCGGATCGTTTTTTAACTGCAACCCTGCCGCTGTTAAGCCCCTTTTTAGGTTGGCTGGCACTATTTGTCTGGCTCGGTGTCGTTGCTATTGCGGCGGTGCTGGCGATGCTGCACTGGTCGGATCTTATGGCGAATTTCACCGACCAGCTACTGAGTTTGGAGAATCTGTTACTGGTTAGCTTGATTTATCCGTTGCTAAAACTTCTGCACGAGTTCGGTCATGCCTATATGGTTAAAAAATGGGGCGGCGAGGTCCATGAAATGGGCATCATGCTACTGGTTTTTATGCCGATCCCCTATGTTGATGCTTCTTCCTCACTGGCTTTTCGCGAGAAACGTAAGCGGATGCTGGTCGGTGCTGCGGGGATTCTGATCGAACTGTTTGTTGCCGCCCTGGCGCTGCTGGTCTGGTTGAATGTCGAGCAGGGTGCGATAAGTGCCGCAGCTTTTAATGTCATGCTGATCGCTGGGATCTCGACGTTACTGTTCAACGGCAATCCGCTGCTGCGTTTCGATGCCTATTATGTACTGGCCGATTACCTGGAGATTCCAAATCTAGGCCAGCGCAGTAACCGTTACATCAGCTATCTCTGCCAACGTTACTTGCTCGGTGTCAACACCTCAGAATCACCGGCAACGGCACCGGGAGAAGCTGGCTGGATGTTTAGCTATGCCCT
>WTCI01000254.1 GCA_013138655.1 Desulfuromonadaceae bacterium
CCAGACAGAAAGGGCCGACCACACTGATGTCGCGGCAAGAAGAGCATGTAGAAGCAACCGCAACCACCCTGCTGGAGATCGTCCGGGAGTTGACCGCCGAAATCCACAAGCAGAGGCACGCCCTGGAAAGTTCAGATCTCGACAGCACCCTTGACCACGACCTGGGACTGGACAGCCTGGCCCGCATGGAACTCTTTGCCCGCATCGAAAACCGTCTGGACGTCACCCTGCCGGAACGCATTCTCACCGATGCAGAAACGCCGCGCGACCTGTTGCGAGCCGTGTTCGGTGCCGGGACCGGCGGCGAGACCCGGGAGTACCAGGAGATCTCGCAGCTCACCCTTGCGGAAGCGGCCGCCACGCCGGTCGCGGCCCCCACCCTGATCAACGCCCTGCAATGGCATGTCGATACACATCCTGACCGCCCCCATATCCAGTTCTACCAGGACAACGAAGAAGGGCAGGTCATCACCTCCGCTCAACTCCGGGCGGGAGCCCAGCAGGTTGCTGTCGGACTGCAGCGGCTCGATCTGCAGCCTGGTGATCCGGTCGTGATCATGCTGCATGCCGGCCAGGATTATTTTTTCAGCTTTTTCGGCGTCCAACTGGCGGGAGGCATTCCCGTACCCATCTACCCTGCTCCCCGTGCCTCCATGATCAGAGATCATCTGTACCGTCACCTGGGGATTCTGAACAATTGCCGCTCCGTCATGCTGATCACCGAGGAAGAAGCCAGGCCTCTGGCACAGCTGCTGAAGGCGCAGGTTGACTCCCTCAGACAGATTGTCACCGTCAGCGAACTCACCTCAACAGCGGGGCAGCTTGAACGGCCGGTCATCGGCCCTCAGGATACAGCGTTTTTGCAGTACACCTCCGGCAGCACCGGCAATCCCAAAGGCGTGGTGCTGTCCCATGCCAACCTGCTGGCCAACATCAGGGCGATGGGCATCCGGCTGGAGGTGACCTCCAGGGATGTGTTCGTCAGTTGGCTGCCGCTTTACCACGACATGGGCCTGATCGGAGCCTGGCTGGGCAGCCTTTATCATGCTACCCCGCTGGTGGTGATGTCGCCGCTGGCCTTTATCGCGCGGCCGCAGCGCTGGCTCTGGGCCATACATCGTTATCGCGGCAGCCTGTCCGCATCCCCCAACTTCGGCTACGAACTCTGCCTGCGGCGCCTCAAGGAGAAGCACCTTGAGGGTCTCGATCTCAGCTCATGGCGTGCTGCCATGAACGGCGCCGAACCGGTCAGTCCGGAGACAACCCGCCAGTTTTGCGAGCGTTTCCAGGCTTATGGCCTGCGCAGTGCTGCGATGATGCCGGTGTATGGCCTGGCCGAAAATTCCGTCGGGCTGACTTTTCCGCCGCTTGGCCGCGGACCGCTTATCGACCGCATTCAGCGTGACGCTTTCATGCACAAGGGGCAGGCGCTGCCGGCGGCAGCAGACGACCCGTCCGCCCTGCAGTTTGCGGCCTGCGGTACTCCTCTGGATGGTCACCAGGTCCGGATCGTCGATCCCGCCAGCCTGGAACTGCCGGAACGGCAGGAAGGGCGTCTGCAGTTCAGGGGGCCGTCAGCAACCAGCGGTTACTTTCGCAACCCTGAGGTCACAGCTCAACTGTTCAAGGAGGACTGGCTCGATTCCGGAGACCTGGCCTACGTCTCCGAAGGCGAGGCCTACCTCACCGGGAGGACCAAGGACATCATCATTCGCGCCGGCCGCAATATCTATCCCCACGAACTGGAAGAGGCGGTCGGCAGGTTGGACGGCATTCGCGCCGGCCGCGTCACGGCGTTCGGCAGCATCGACCCCAAAACCGGCACAGAACGCCTGATCGTGCTGGCCGAGACCCGGGAACGGGACGAGCAGACCCTTGCCGACCTGCGAACCAGGATCAATACCGTAATCACCGACCTGGCCGGTGCACCGCCAGATGATGTCGTTCTGGCCCCGCCGCACACGATCCTGATGACTTCCAGCGGCAAGGTGCGTCGTGCTGCCAGCCGCGAGATCTACGAAGGCGGCCGCATCGGCAAGCCACCCAAAGCAGCATGGTGGCAGGTTATCCGCCTGACCCTGGGCGGCTACATACCCCGTTTGCGACGCCTCGCACGGGTGATCGGCACCGCAATCTACGGCACCTATGCACGCTGCCTGTTTTACCTGATAAGCCCGTTGGTCTGGCTGCTGGTCGTGGTGCTGCCCCGGCCCGCCTGGCGCTGGACCGTCATGCGGGTCGGCACCCGACTGCTGGCCCGGGCATCGGCAACCCCGGTCGCGGTACAGGGGCTTGAGAACCTGCCGCCGCCGGATAAACCCTGCGTCTACGTGTCCAATCATGCCAGCTACCTCGACGGCTGCCTGCTGGTCGGCTACCTGCCTCATTGTTTCAGTTTTGTCGCAAAAGGGGAACTGCTGGGGAATTTTGTGGCGCGGCTTTTTCTGCAGCGCATCCAGACCGATTTCGTTGAACGTTTCGACGCCCGGAAAGGGGTCGAGGATTTCCAGAAAATGGCCGCCAAGACCCGTGCCGGACGGAGCTATATGTTTTTCCCCGAGGGCACTTTTACACGCAGCCCCGGGATGCTGCGTTTCCACATGGGCGCATTCATTGCCGCAGCAGAGGCCGGTGTACCGATCGTGCCGATTTCGATTCGCGGCACCCGCTCGATCCTGCGCGGAACTGACTGGCTGCCGCATAGAGGCAGTGTCCAGATACGTGTCGAGCCATCGATCACCGCAGAAATGCTCGGACTTGATCTCAGCAACCCATGGAAGGCCGCAGTCGCACTGCGTGATGAGGCCCGCATCAGAATCCTCAAACATTGCGGCGAACCGGATCTGATTCTCGAAAAGCCGCCGTTTTGACAAGATCGATCCAAATGGAAACCTGATTAGCGCTAATCAGGAATGGAAATGGGGACGGTCTTAAACATAGCCGCAACAGGTACAGAGCGCACAACGCCCTCCTTTTCAGACTGCGAAATACTTCGCCTGCGGATGATGGACAACGATCGCTGAAGTGCTCATCTCCGGAACCATTTCAAACGATTCAGTCAAGGTCACACCGATCTCTTCCGGTTGCAGCAGTGCAAACAGCGGACGATGCGCCTCCAGATCGGGGCAGGCCGGGTAGCCGAAACCGTAGCGGGAACCGGTATAGCCCTGAGCGACATAGGCAAGCGGATCAGCTGACTGCTGCTGAATGCCCATCTCAATGCGCATCTGCTCGTGCCAGTACTCGGCCAGCGCATCGGTCAGTTCGACGCCGAGACCGTGCAACATCAAGTAGTCGTGATAACTGTCCGCTTCGTACAATTCTCTGGTCTTTTCAGCCAATTTTGATCCGATAGTCACAACGAAGAAACCGACCGTATCGCCCCCCTCCTCTGCCGTACGGAAATAATCGGCAATACAGAGTCCGGGCGCAGCAGCCTGACGCGGAAAACTGAAAACTTTCTCACCTGTTTTATTCTGGACCAGTAACTGTTCCCCATCACCGGCACAGTCAAAATAACCGTAAGTCACCTTCGGCTGTAACCAATCTTTGCTTAACGCCTCTTCTTTTAACCGGTGGTAAAGCGGTAGCACGGTCTTTTCGGTCAGCTCTGCGTAGTCTTCCTTCGACAGCTTGCCGCGCCGGTAGCCCCACCGACCACGGAACAGGGCTGCTTCGTTGAGATAAGCGAACAGCGGTTCGGCATCAATCTCGGTGACTGTGCGTCGCCCCAGGAAGGGAACCGGCGGGGGCTCGCAGGAGCGATCGAGCAGTTCCTGTTGCGAACTTGGGCGATTGATCGAGACTCCGGTCGCTTCCCAGGTCGTCGCCTGCAGGGTTCCCGCCTCGAAGTCACGGATAGCCTTCAATCCGGCAAAGGCGTCGGCACAATAGATAACCGGCTGCTGATAACCCGGCACACAGTCCTCGGCGACAAAGCGTGTCGTCAGCGCTGCCCCGCCGAGCAGCACGGGCTGGGTCAAACCGGCAGCCTGAAACTGAAGCATATTTTCCTTCATCAGCAGGGCCGACTTAACCAGCAGGCCTGATAGACCGATGACATCAACCTGCAACTGTTTTGCCTTGGCGATGATCTCCTCGGCCGGAACCTTGATGCCGATGTTGTGAACCTCATAACCGTTATTCGACAGGATAATATCAGCCAGGTTCTTGCCGATATCATGCACATCACCAGCGACAGTCGCCAACAGGATACTGGTCCGCCCCTCATCGGCAAGTTTATTCATGTAAGGTTCGAGCCGCACCACCGACTGCTTCATCACCTCAGCCGATTGCAGTACGAACGGCAGCAGCAGGTCACCCCGACCGAACAGCTCACCGACTTCGCGCATTGCCGGAACCAGCAAACCGTTGATGATATCGAGCGGCCGCCAACGGCCGCGCAGTTCGGTCAGCAGATCCTCCAACCCTTCTTTATCCCCCTTGAGGACCTTGTGGCGTAACTGCTCTTCCAGCAGGGTCTCGCTGCTCTCTTCCTCCTCCTCATCGACCGCCTCTTCGAAATGCTCGATAAAATCCATCAGGGCCGCTTCGGAACGGTTATAGAGCAGATCGAGGCAGACTTGCCGATCCTCGTCGCTGATCGCCGCATAGGGAAGCACCTTGGCCGCATCGACAATCGCCGTACTCAGGCCAACGGCAACCGCCTCATGCAGAAAAACTGAGTTGAGAACTTTACGTGCAGCCGGGCGCAGACCGAAGCTGATGTTGCTGACCCCGAGGGTGAAACCGACCCCGGGCAGTTCCGCTTTTACCTGTTTGATGGCATCGAGAGTCTGAATGGCCGCATCGCGCATCTTTTCATCGCCGGAGTCGACAGTGAAAGTGAGCAGATCGAAAAGAATGTCCTGTGGCCGCAGACCATGCTTGTTAACCGCTAATGCGTAGATCTGTTTCGCCGTCGCCACCTTCTTTTCGCAACTCAGCGCCATCCCCTC
>WTCI01000087.1 GCA_013138655.1 Desulfuromonadaceae bacterium
GAACGGCACAGATTGCTGCGGGAGGATGATGTTCCAAGTAGGGACTGAACAGAGACTGGCTCCGCAGGCGCCTGTCCCTACCTGAAAGTCCAAAGAGCAAGTTTCAGGTTTCAGGCTTTTGATTTCATCAGCGTAAATCAGCGTAAAAAGGTCTTAAAAGGCTTAGCCGCAGATGGGCGCAGATGGGCGCAGATGGGCGCAGATAAGGTCTTAACTCAAAGAGCAAGATTCTGGTTGCTATGCTTTTGATTCACATCAGCGTTAATCGGCGTGTATCAGCGGCAAAAAAAGATTCTTAAAGACCTTTAGCCGCAGATGAACGCAGATGGGCGCGGATAAAGCTTAAAACCAAAGATCAAGGTTTTGGTTTCAGGCTTTTGATTCATCAGCGTAAATCGGCGTGTATCTGCGGTTAAAAAAGGTCCTAAAAGGCTTAGCCGCAGATGAACGCAGATGGGCGCGGATAAAGCTTAAAACCAAAGAGCAAGGTTTTGGTTTCAGGCTTTTGATTTCATCAGCGTAAATCGGCGTGTATCTGCGGTAAAGAAAGATTCTATGAGGATTGACTCCGCAGGTGCCTGTCCCGCTCAGAAGTTCGTAGGATGGATGTTTTTAACCTTGACTGTCCAGATAAAAATCATATAATTATCATCTAATTAAGTGATTTAAAAAGGGGTATTTATCATGAGCACACTTCTTGAACATTCCAGTCAAGCAATTTCTGTCACCGAGGTTTCTCGTTCTGCCAAAACTATTTTTGACCGTCTCTCCAGTGGCGAACAGGAAAAATATGTCGTCATGCGAAACAATGCGCCGGCGGCAGTGATGATGCCTGTCAGCGTCTACGAGGCCTTGATGGATGAACTGGATGATCTGCATATTCAACTGACTGCGCAGGATCGGCTGCGCAGCTTCGATCGTGAAAAGGCCATCAGCCACGCTGAGATGCTAAAAAGATTTGCCGATGAGGACGAATCTTGACCTGGCAGATTATCTATCACCATGAGGTTGCTGCAGATATTGAGTCGCTGGGCAGATACCGGGCTCGCGCGGTACTTAAAGCGATAGAGACCCGCATCCGTGATGGTGAGCCGCAAAAAACCGGTAAACCACTTTCTGGAGAATTAGCCGGTTGCCGTCGCATTCGCACCGGTGATGTCCGTATTGTTTACTGCGTTCACACAGAAATTATTGAAGTTCTGATTGTGGCGGTAGGGCCACGCCGCAACGAAGAAGTGTATAAAACAGCCCGCAAGCGGATATGAAAAGACCAGAAACAAGAGCTTGATTCAGCTTAAACCAAGAATTAAAGGTTTTCTCTGCGAACTCTAGAGAGCGCAGTGAATGGGTGAGAAAAAGAGGGAATCAGGGGTAAAGAAAGGGTTAAAGACTTTTAGCCGCAGATTGGCGCAGATAAGGCTTTAACCTCGAAGAACAGGGTTCAGGTTCAGGCTTTTGATTCACATCAGCGTAAATCGGCGTGTATCGGCGGATAAAAAAGGTTTTAAAGACTTTTAGCCGTTTATGAACACGGATAAGACTTGAACACAAAAGCGTTAAAAGGCCCCTGTCCCCCTTAGAAGTTTCCGACAGCCTGCCAAAAGTGGGGCAACGATGAAAAAAGAACATCTCGAAGTTTTGCTGGAAGATATTAACAGCAAATTCGAACTGGTCCTTGAGGGGCACGAATCCTTGCGTCATGAGATCCGTGAGGCCCGTGACGAGTCCAGCAGCAAGCATCAGGACGCGGCCTTTATCCTCAAGATAGTTAACAAAAAGATCGACAAAGTTGCTACCGATCTGGACGCGCATCGTAAAGATACGGAGTCGCATAAAGGGTACAAGTGAATCGCCCCTGGTTTCCCAGGCACTCCTTATGCTATCAAAAGTGACTTCAGGCGGGGCATATCGGTCAACTTTATTTATCCCTATGGGCTCTTTGCCGGGCCCTCCCGTTTGCCGACATTATCTATGTTGAACATGAGCAACACAAAATTGATGCACTCGCAAAAAGTCATGAGAAATTTCCCCGTCCGCTATCCGGTAAAATCGTTGTAATCCACGTGAACTGCTGAAAACGCCCGGACAAACCTCGGCTGGTCGGCAGCCAACCTGCCCGCGGGTCCACCTGTTGTCAGGTCGGGCCCGTTGTTTTTTGTCTGTAAAGACAATTTCAGCGCAAATAATGCATTCATATACATAAAAAGTTCTTTTTTGGGCATATGTCCTGTTGCCTTGATATGGCGCTTGGGATTACGATATCGAGCTTGTGAAAGTTTGTGGCTGGTCTGTTTAAATTCATTTAGTTTGTCGATAGGTTGTCAGAGTGCCTTCAATTTGGTTTAAGTCATATTCCCCCTTCTCCCGGCGGTTGCAGGGCCTGACCCCGCAGCTGCTGAGCCGCTTCAAAATCAGTGAAAACACCTTCCTGATCGTTCTTGCCGTGATTATCGGCCTGCTCGGAGGGCTGGGGAATTATCTGTTTCGCAAGACCATCGAGCTGGTTCATTGGCTGGTCGTCGAACAGAGCCTGGAGCTGTTTAATATCTCCCTGGAGCACTGGTCAGTGGAGCGCATGCTGGTGATGTTTTTACCGGCGATCGGTGGCTTGCTGGTGATTCCGTTGTGGATCTTTTTTGCCAAGGATTTGCGGGGCGGATTTTCAGGATTCCTGGTCAAGGTCAACCTGAAGGGAGCCAAACTACCCTTCCGGCCGGTGTTCACTCGTGGGCTTGCGGCAGCGATCACTTTGGGAACCGGCGGCAGCGCCGGGCAGGAGGGGCCGATTGCGGTAATCGGCGGCACCATCGGCAGCCAGTTTGGAAAAAAGTTCAAGATGAGCGGTAATCGCCTCAAGGTGCTGGTCGCCTGCGGCGCGGCTGCCGGGGTTGCGGCTACCTTTAACGCACCGATTGCCGGGGTTTTCTTCGCCACCGAGATTGTCCTGCTGTCCTCCTTCGAGCTGGCCAGTTTCACCTCGATCGTAATCGCCAGCGGCATGGCGACGGTTCTTTCCCGGGCACTGCTCGGCGACACCTCGGAGTTGATCGCACCCCCCTATTTAATGGGCCATTTCTGGGAGCTTGGGCTTTACCTGCTGCTCGGCGTGATCATCGGCGGGCTGGCGGCCGGATTTATCGATCTGCATCTGCGCATCAAGGACCGCATCGAGGGCATCAAGCTGCCACGACTTGCCAAACCGGTTCTCGGCGGACTGGCGGTCGGGATGATCGGCATTGTCTTTCCGCAGGTGTTCGGTAACGGTTACGAGTTCATGAGCAAAGTCCTGATCGGTGATCATGCCTGGTACCTGCTGGCTCTGCTGGTGGTCGCCAAGATGGTCGCTACTTCGATCACCCTCGGTTCCGGCCTGCCGGGCGGCCTCTTTGCGCCCTGCCTGTTTCTGGGTGCCGTTGCCGGGGGGGCTTTCGGTCATATTGTTGAATTGGTCTTTCCGGCTGCCGGCCTTTCCGCGGGAGCTTATGTCCTGGTCGGCATGGGAGCCTTTCTCGCCGCGGCAACCCACTCACCGATGACCGCCATCTTCCTGTTGTTCGAAATTACCGACAGTTACGAGGTCATTATCCCGATTATGCTGACCTGTGTTATCGGCACGACGATCGCCCGGCAGCTGAAAAAGGACAGCCTCGAAACGGTCGAATTGACCCGTGCCGGGATCAATCTGGATGCGGGCAAAGAGCGCAATATCATGAAATCGCTGGCGGTTGGTGAGGTGATGCAGCGGCGTGTTGAGTCGGTGCCGGAAAATATGACGCTGAGGGACTTTGCTCGTTTTATCGAACAGACCCATCACACCAATTTCCCACTGGTGAACGAAGCCGGCGAACTGACCGGGATCATTTCCGTGCAGGATTTCATGGGGGTGGTGTTCGAGAGAGATTTGATGGACCTGATCGTGGTCAAGGAACTGGCGACCACCGAGTTGATTACGGTCCATGCCGAGGAGGATCTGGATACGGCAATGCGTAAAATCGGCTATCGCAATATCGAACAGTTGCCGGTGGTTGACCGAGAAACTCATCGGAAGTTGTATGGCATCATTTCGCGTCGTGACATGGTTTCCGCCTATAATCGGGCGTTGATGACCCGGACCCTGGGAGAGGATGATGGCTGATCTGCTCACCGGACTCAATGAACCGCAGCGGCAGGCGGTGCTGCATGAGACCGGGCCGTTATTGCTGCTGGCTGGGGCCGGTTCGGGAAAGACCCGGGCGCTGACCCACCGGGTGGCCTACCTGATCCGCGAACGGCGGGTGCCGGTCTGGCGGATTATGGCGGTCACTTTTACCAACAAGGCGGCGGCCGAGATGCGTGAGCGGCTTGAGAGCTTGCTCGATGACGGGGAACTCCCCTGGGTGGCAACCTTCCACGCCAGTTGTGTACGAATTCTGCGCCAGGAGATTCAGCATCTCGGCTTCAGCCGTGACTTTACTATTTACGATGATCAGGACCAGTTGCGTCTGCTGCGTGATCTCCTCAAAGAGCAGGGAATTGCGGAAAAAGTGCTGAAACCGCGGGCCGCCGCGGCCTTTATCGACAGAGCCAAGAATCGTGGCCTGAGTCCTGAACTGCTGCTTGAAAATCGTCCCGATGAGCGGCAATTGGCCGAGCTCTATGCCCTTTACCAGCAGCGCATGCAGGCGGCCAATGCAGTCGATTTCGGTGATTTGTTGCTGTTGACGGTGCGCTTGTTTGAGGAACATCCGGAGGTCCGACGGCATTGGCAGGAGCGTTTCGAATATCTGTTGGTGGATGAGTTTCAGGATACCAACCGGGTTCAGTACCGGCTGATTCAGTTGCTGGTCGGGCCGGAGGAAAACCTTTGTGTGGTCGGTGACGACGACCAGTCGATCTACCGCTGGCGGGGCGCCGAGGTCAGCAATATCCTCGATTTTGACAATGATTTCCCCCGTGCCAGGGTCATCCGCCTGGAACAGAACTACCGTTCGACACAGACGATCATCAAGGCCGCCGGTCAGGTTGTCGGTCATAACCGCGACCGGCGTGACAAGGAGCTCTGGACGGACAATCCGACTGGCGAGCCTTTACAGATTGAGGCGGCTCCCGATGACCTGGAAGAAGCCCGATTTGTTGCTGACGAGATTGATCGCCTGCAGTGCGATGGCTTTGCACTGCGTGACATCGCCGTTTTTTATCGCACCAATGCCCAGTCACGGGCACTGGAAGAGGCGCTGCGCGGCAGTCGTATCCCTTACGTGATGTTCGGCGGAGTTAAATTTTACGCCCGGCTGGAGATCAAGGATGTTCTCTCTTATCTGCGATTGTTGGTCAACCCGGCCGATTCCCTGGCGGCCAAGCGGATCATCAACATCCCGGCGCGCGGAATCGGCGCCACCACCGTGGCACGGATTGCCGCTTTTGAGCAGGCTGCCGGCGGCTTTTTGCCCGCCTGCCGGTTGGCTTTGAAACAAGGTGTTTTGAAGGGGATGGCCACCAGGCGGGTCGCCGGTTTTGTCGAGCTGATCGATGATTTCACTGCACAATTGGCGCGTTTGCCTTATCCGCAACTGATGGCCGAATTGATCGAGCACAGTGGCTATGGGCCGGCCCTCAAAGAAGAAGCGGAACAGGCGCTGACCAGTGACGGTCGCCGGGAAGCCAAAGGACGTTTGGAAAACCTCGAACAGCTGCTCGCCGGGATGGAGGAGCATGCCGCCAGAGATGGTCGCTTGCTGGATTACCTGGAACAGGTGGCGCTGATTACTGATCTGGACAGTTACGATTCGGAGCAGCAACGGGTGACCTTAATGACCTTGCACTCGGCCAAGGGTCTGGAGTTCCCGGTGGTTTTTATGACTGGAATGGAGGAGGGGCTGTTCCCTCACTCCCGGTCCGGTGACGGGGGTGAAGACCTGGCCGAAGAACGGCGGCTTTGCTATGTCGGCATGACCCGGGCAATGCGCAGGCTTTATTTGTCGCACGCCCGCCGCCGCCGGGTTTACGGCACCTATCAGTTCAATCCGCCGAGCCGGTTTCTGGCGGAAA
>WTCI01000316.1 GCA_013138655.1 Desulfuromonadaceae bacterium
TTCCACCGTAGCGGTCAATCAGCCGTGGTGAAAGGCCTTCAACCGCCGACAACTTTTTGCGGTCGAGGGACTGCAGTTTGGCCAACTGCAAGAGCGACTTATTCCCCAGCACCTTGTAGAGCGGACAATCACGCCGCTGCGCCTCGCGATCACGCCACTGCAGAAGGTTTTCCAGCACGGCCAACTGACGTCGATCCAGGGTTCCGGCACCCTTGGAACGGAGGAACAGCGGCCCTTCATGCACGGCAAACCGGACCTTCTCAAGCAGGGTACATTCCTCCTGCACCCATTCCAGTCGCCCCTTCTCAAGCAACTGCCCTTCCAGCTGCGCAACCAGTCTATGCAGATTACTGGTATCTTCGGCCGCATAACGGATCATCCCTTCGCTCATCGGCCGCTTCGACCAGTCGGCCCGCTGGTACTGTTTATCGAGCTCAACAGCAAAATACTTGCGCAGAACATCAGCCAGACCGAATTTCTCTTCCCCGAGGAACTGGCTGGAAATCATGGTGTCGAACAGGCCATTGATTTCGATGGCAAAATCACGTGCCAGGCAACGGATATCATAATCGGCCGCGTGGAATATTTTACGCACCTGCGGGTCAGCCAGAACCGGCTGCAGTAAACTAAGATCGGCCCCCGCCAGGGGATCGATCAGCACCGTTTTTTCGGGAGTGGAAAACTGCAGCAGGCAAACCTTCTCCCGGTAATTGTGCATCGAATCCGCTTCCAGGTCGACAGCGATGACCGAGTGCTTTTCCAGCTCTGCGGCAAATTCAGCAATCTGTGCGGTTGTGGTCAGAATGGGCGGTAACGGCATCTATCCTCCAATTTCGCCCGGCAATTTGCCGAGGGCTTTTTTATGCGCACCATGCAGTGCTAAATCGCTAAGCTGCGCGGCAGCACACCAAGCATTTTCGGTCTCGGCGACCTGCGGCAAATCCTCTGTCGAGAGCCGGTAAATCTGCAGTTCAAGGCGGAAATGGCTGTAGATATGGCTGATGCTGCCGAGGAACTGAGCCTCACCGGTGACACCCAAGTCAGCCATCAGCAAAGGGAGCTTATCTTCAGCCGGCTCCCGGTCATTCAAGCCGATACTCGGAAACTCCCAGAGACCGCCGAGAAAACCGCTGGACAGCCGCCGACGCACCAGATAGCCCCCCTGTCTCTCCAGCAGCAAAGCCACTTCATGGCGAAGCGGCCGCCTCTTCGCTGCCTGTTGCAACGGCAGTTCCTGTTCCAGCCCCAGTTGACACGCTTGACAGAGGTCATTGAGTGGACAGTCGGTACAGAGTGGTTTGCGCGGCACGCAGACGGTCGCACCCAGATCCATAATTGCCTGGGTGTAATCGTGGACATCCTGCTCTGGCGTCAACCGTTCCGCCCACTGCCAGAGCTGCTTTTCCGCTGCCGTTGAACGCGGCGGCTCCCGCAGGGCGAACAGGCGACAAAGAATCCGCCGTACATTGCCATCAAGAATCGGCGCCCGCCGATCGAAAGCCAATGCCGCAATCGCCCCGGCGGTAGATCGCCCCACCCCGGGCAATTTTTGTAACTCATCGACCGTTGACGGGAAGATCCCCGCGAACTCTTCAACCACCACTTTCGCCGCCGCGTGCAAGTTGCGGGCACGGGCGTAGTAGCCGAGCCCCGCCCAGAGGTCAATGATTTTCCCCGGCAGTGCCGACGCCAGCTGCTCAACGGTTGGGAGGTTGTTCAGGAAACGCCGGTAGTAGCCGATGACTGCCGTCACCCTGGTCTGTTGCAACATGATCTCGGAGAGCCAGATCCGGTAAGGATCACGGGTATTGCGCCAGGGCAGATCACGCCCGTCCAGGCCATACCAGTCAAGCAGGCGGGGTGCGACCTCAGCAGGCGGGAAATGCAGATCTGAATCAGCCAATCTCAGTCATCGCCGTCAGGATTGACTTCATCTCTTCACGGGTGCCGATGGAAATCCGCAGGCCGTGTTTGAGCAAGGGATCGGAAAAATAGCGAACCAGGATCTTGCGGTCGAAAAGCGCATCGTAAACCCGCTTGCCGTTGCCGTCCGGAGGGCTGGTAAAAACATAGTTACCGTGCGATGGGATCACCTGGTAACCGAGCTTACACAACTCACGAGCGAAGCAATCGCGAACATTTCGCACCTTGGCTACAGTCAACTCCAGATACTCCTGATCCTTGAGCGCGGCACTGGCCGCCACCAGTGCCAGACGGTCCAGATGGTAGTGATCACGGATCTTGTCGAGGGCGGCAATCACCTCCGGGCGGGCGACCGCCAATCCCAAACGCATCCCCGCCAGCGCATAGCTTTTTGAAAAGGTCCGGGTGACAACAATATTCTCGTACTTTTTGATCAGCGTCATGGCCGTCTGATCGCTGAAATCGACATAGGCTTCATCAACCACCAGGACTCCGGCACAACGCTGTGCTAATTCTTCAATGTAAGCATTGTCAAAAATAAACCCGAGCGGTGCGTTGGGACTGGTGAGAAAAAAGAGCTTTCCTGCATACTGTTCAGGAAAATCAGCGATGCGAAAATCTTCCGTCAAACCGAAGGTGCGAACCTTCGCACCCTGGATTTCCGCCAACGTCGCGTAATAGGAATAGGAGGGATGGACGTAGGCGATCTCTTCCCCCTCCCCGACAAAGGCCCGGATCAGGTTGTTGAGCAGCTCATCCGAACCGTTCGCCATGATCACCCAGGAGGGGTCAACACAGTACAGCTCTGCCGCATCCTGCCGCGCCTGCCGGCTGGCCGCATCCGGGTACTTGCGCAGGTTCTCACCACCGTTTGCCAGCTCGGCAGCGATCGCCTCCGCCACCTTCGGTGAGGGTGGATAAGGATTCTCGTTGGTATTCAGCTTGATCCAGCCCGCTTCGTCTTCCGGCTGGAAACCGGGCACGTAACCGGCCATTTCGGCGATATTTTTACGTAGCGGCAGCATGAGTTCTCCACAGTTAAAACCGCGATAGCGGAGACAGAATTCAATTCTGTCCCCCGATTATTGTAGGGGCGCTGCTTGCCGTGCCCTCAATATTCTTCCAGAATCCGGTACTCCGTCGTCCGCCGAGCGGGGACAAAACCGGCACCCCGTACCAGCTCGACAATCTCTTGCTGCGACATTCGGAATGAGCAGCCTGCAGCGGCAACAACATTCTCTTCCAACATCGTACCCCCCAAATCATTGCCACCAAAAAACAGCGCTACCTGTGCCATGCGTGCGCCCTGAGTCACCCAACTGGCCTGAATATTCTCAATGTTATCAAGCACGATCCGGGACACTGCCAGAACCTTGAGATACTCGATCCCACTGGCCGATTCACCGCCCAGTTCCGTGTTGTCCGGTTGAAACGTCCAGGGGATAAAAGCAGTAAAGCCACCGGTGCGCTCCTGGATTTCGCGAATCCGGAACAGATGTTCAACCACATCGGCCGGCTTTTCCCGACTACCAAACATCATCGTGGCCGTAGTGCGCATTCCAAGCTTATGTGCCTCTTCCATGACCCAGGCCCACTGCTTCCAGCCAATCTTATTTGGAGAAATTGCCTGTCGAATCTCATCAACTAGAATTTCCGCACCGCCACCGGGAACCGAAGCCAACCCCGCCGCCTGCAGGCGGCGCAAACATTCCAGCATGGTCAGCCCGGAAAGCTTAGCGATATGGATCACCTCAGCCGGGGAAAGTGAATGAATCTGTACCTGCGGGAAGCGTTCACTCAACTGACGAAACAGCTCTTCAAACCACTCGATTTTCAGCGTCGGATGTAGCCCCCCCTGCATCAACAGTTGGGTACCATCGTAATCGACCAGTTCCTGTACTTTGGCAAAGATCGTCTTATAATCGAGCAGATAGGCGTCGCTGTCCTCAGCCTTACGATAAAAAGCGCAGAATCGGCACTGTGACTCGCAAATGTTCGAATAGTTAACATTACGGTCGACGACAAAGGTCACCCGGTTGTGCGGATGCCTCTTTCGCCGGATATCATCGGCCAGCTTACCGACCTGAAGTAAATCAGCCTCGGTCAGTAACCATAAAGCTTCTTCACGATTAATCGGTCTTCTTGTCGCGAGTTTCTGCTCTATCTCAATAAGCATATTCAATACACTTTCAACTCATTATAAAGCGTATCCCGCTCAACCGGGGTGCGACCGGCTTTGCGGATCAGGTCGATGATGCGATCCTGGCTGATCACCTGCGGCGAATCCGCCCCGGCATCATGACCGATCTGTTCCTCAATGACCGTCCCGTCCAGATCATTCACGCCAAAACAGAGTGCCGTTTGCGCAATTTTCAGGCCGAGCATCACCCAGTAGGCTTTGACGTGCTGGAAGTTGTCCAGGTAGATCCGGCTGATCGCTAAAGTTTTCAGCGCATCCACGCCACCAACCCCTTTTGCTCCGGGAACCCGAGTATTGTCCGGCTGAAAGGCCAGCGGGATAAAACTCTGAAAACCGTGAGTTCGATCCTGCAATTCGCGAATCAAGCGCAGATGTTCAACCCGATCGGAATACTCTTCAAGATGACCGAACAACATGGTGGCGTTCGACTTTAACCCGGCGTTATGAACCTCTTCAATCACTTCCAGCCAGCGTTTACCGGATATCTTTTCCGGACAGATTTTGTCCCGCACCTCCTGTCCCAGAATTTCCGCACCACCGCCGGGCATCGATCCGAGACCGGCTGCTTTCAATGCTTCAACCACCTCAGACACACTCATCCGGCTGAGCTGGGAAAAGTAATCGATTTCAACTGCGGTAAAGGCTTTGATATGTAATTTCGATGATACCTCTTTGATCGTACGCAGCATATCGAGATAAAAATCGAAAGGGAGGCTGGGATGCAAACCGCCGACCGAATGAATTTCTGTCGCCCCGGCAGCAACGGCCTCCTGGGCCTTTTCCCGGATATCTTCCAACGCCAGGGTATAACCACCCTCCTCCCCGTCCTCTTTGGAAAAAGCACAGAAGATACATTGGTTGACACAGAGGTTCGTATAGTTGATATGCCGGTTGACGTTGAAAAAGACCCGATCAGAATTTTTCCGGCGATTCACTTCAGCAGCCAGTTCACCGATCGCCAATAAATCGTTCGACTCGAATAAGGCTAATGCATCTGCGTCGCTGACACGCTGATTGTTCCGTATTTTATCTTTCAGAGTTTCAAACAGATTATTCATTCAATCGTCCGTTATTATTTTTCACTCCCCCAACGCTTGAACAGCTGGTGTTCAACGTCGAGGTTATCCAAGATTTTGCCAACGACAAAATCGACCAAATCTTCTACGCGTTGCGGCTGCTGATAAAATCCCGGCATTGCCGGCAATATCTGCGCACCGGCCTTGGACAACCGAAGCAGGTTTTCCAGGTGGATCTGATTGAAAGGGGTTTCACGCGGCACCAGCAACAACTTTTTATTCTCTTTCAGTGCGACATCGGCAACCCGTTCCAAGAGGTTGTCCGACAAGCCGGCCGCGATCCGTCCGGCAGTCCCCATGGAGCAGGGACAGATAACCAGCGCATCCGGGGCACTGGAGCCACTGGCAACCGGGGCAAAGAAATCATTCAGCGCGTAATGCCTGAGCAGATCATCGGCAGCAAAATGATGACGCAGTTGCCGTAGACACTCTGCCGGATTCTCCGCAAGCGTCAGTTCGGTTTCAAAGGCCAGAACCTGGCGCCCGGCATTGGTCAGCAGAATCGTGACCTGTTTTTGTGCACGCAGCAGTTCCTCGATCAAACGCAGAGCGTAAATCGATCCGGAGGCCCCGGTGATCCCGACAACGAAGTTATCCATCGCGTCAGACAACCGCATCAAGCAGGGTGAACGCGAAAATCGTTATGCTGATATACCCGTTCATGTTGAAAAAGGCAGCATCCAGTTTCGACAGATCACCCGGTTTGACCAGACGGTGTTCGTAAACCAGTAATCCGGCAACCACAACGACCCCGGCGAAATAGATCCAACCAAGGCCGCTGCCCGGCAGCACCAAGAACAGAAACAGCACCATCAGGCTGTGAAAGATGCGCACCAGCAGAAAAGAGTTATCGATGCCCAGGCGCGATGGGACCGAGTGCAGGCCGCGCTCGACATCGTAATCATAATCCTGCAGGGAATAGAAGATGTCGAACCCGGAGACCCAGAAGAGCACCGCCAGACCAAGGGAAATAACCGACCAGCCGATCTCCCCGCGCAGGGCAATCCAGGCTCCGATCGGCGCGGCCGCCAAACAAATACCGAGCACCACATGGGCAAAATGGGTGAAACGTTTACTGTAGGCATAGAGGACAAAAAAACCGATGGCCACCGGTGCCAGCTTGAAGCAGAGAGGGTTGAGCATCCAGGCGGCAAACAGGAAGATCGCCAGCGAGACGACATTAAAGGCAACGGCCTCAGGAATCGACACCTTGCCGGCCGGGATATGCCGCTCGGCAGTGCGCGGGTTGTCGGCATCGATCTTGGCATCGATCAACCGGTTCAGCCCCATGGCGCCGCTGCGGGCGCCGACCATCGCCAGACAGACCCAGAAAACCTGGCCGAAACCGGGCAATTCACCGTTTGCCAAGCTTGCCAGCACCACTCCCATCAGCGCAAAAGGAAAGGCAAAGATGGTGTGGGAGAACTTGATCATCTCCAGCAACGCGGTTGTTTTTGCTAGAATCTGTGCCTTGCTGCCCATAAAATAGAACCCTTCCTTGTCGGCGTCCCAAAGCGATCAATCTACACCTTGAGTCTCCGTTGAACAAGGTCTTTTCAGCCATTTTCTTCCGTGCATCGCTCTGCTATCATGCCGCATGCCTGAGCTTCTGACTGACGATGATGGCGTCGCAAAAAGTCCGCCCTCCGGCGTTGCAGCAGTTTTTCAGGATCTCGACATACCATATGTATGCCTTCGCCCCTGAAAAACCACCAGTGTCTCGTGCGGTTAGTCGTGTCAATGAATTCTGAGACATTTTGGGTGCTGCCAAGGCGGCGCCAACGCAGGCCTGGCCGTGCGTTAAGTCAAGTTGGCGCAACGCGGGCAGCGCCGAAAAGGGCCAGAATTAGAAGACAGGATTAGCCGCACGGGGCACCAGGCCTTGTAGGTCGAAATTTTTGCTTAGCCAGCGTATTCTTTTTTGCGAGACCATCAACTATGGACTGGGGTCCCTTTTTCTTCTCAGCTTTTGCGCCGCGACCCTGTTGCCGTCAGGTCGGAATGACTTACGCCATCTCACCATCGCCTGGTTGACCCTGCAGGGCCGCCGGCTGATTCCATAACTGGAGTTCCAATGCTTTATACCCCGGCATTTGCCGCACTCTTTATCGCCAACCTTTTTCTGGTCGCCAGTTTTGCCAGCTTTTTTCTCTTCCCCCTGTTTATCACCGAACATGGCGGCAGCCAGCAGGATATCGGCATTATCATGGGGATTTTTGCCCTGGCTTCAGCCCTCTGTCGTCCCTGGGTTTCGGAGATGATCGATCGAATCGGCCGCAAACGCAGTTTCACTCTCGGCTGCGTGATTATGACCCTGCTGCCGATTCTGCACTTGCCCCTTGCCGGCCCGCTTTCATCTTATTACCTGCCACTGTTGTTGATGAGAATCGTCCACGGCATCGGTCTGGCCATCTGCTTTACTTCGGTATTCACTTTTATCGTTGATCTGATCCCTGAGGAACGGCTCAATGAAGGAATCGGCATGTTCGGCACCTCCGGCCTGATCGGCCTGGCAGTCGGTCCGGCCATTGCTGAGCCGATCATGATCCGGTTCGGGTTCAGCGCTCTTTTTCTTACCGCCACCGGAATGGCGGCTCTCGGCCTGCTGATACACCTGCCGGTGCGCGATCTACACCACCAGCAACCGCAGACAACCGTAGCTTCGCCATCCTTTTTCGCCCTACTCAAACAACGCAAACAACTGATCAGCGGAACTCTGGCAATGGTCTTCGGTTTCGGTCTCGCCGCGACCGGCAACTTTATCGCTCCCTTGGCCCAAGAACGACAACTCAGCTACATCTCTCTCTACTATATTGCGTATTCTTGCGCAGCCGTCGGTGTGCGTTTTTTTGCCGGGCGTATCGCCGATCGGATCGGCGAAAATCAGCTTATCCCCTGGGGTTTTATTTTAGCCTCAAGCGGTCTGCTGCTGGTGCCGCTGGTTCATGGCAATTTAATGCTTGTCTGCGTCGGCTTTGTTTTCGGTATCGGAC
>WTCI01000305.1 GCA_013138655.1 Desulfuromonadaceae bacterium
GATCTCCAGCAGGGTGGTTGCGGTTGCTTCTGCATGCTCCTCTTGCCGCGACATCAGTGTGGTCGGCCCTTTCTGACTGATATGGAACTGCACGCTTTCTTTCAGCAGACATTGTTGCTGATTGACCGGCCCGCCGTCAATGCAGACTCCTGAAGAAAGTATAATGGCCAAACGCCGGGATGCCACACTGGATGGAATAAAAAGACAGCGGTGTGCTTCGAATGGCACTAAGTTTAAGCACTTTCGTACGCTGGGAGTAAAACCGGGACTGTCCCCAGGGTCATCGGGGGCTGTCCCGGCTTTACGGTTATGAAATCTGTGGTGGTTCGCATCGCAAAAGCCTGGGACAGCCCCCACCCTTCGCCTTCGCTCAGGAGCCGGTGGGGACAGTCCCGGTTTTGCTGGGAGCGTGCTACGAATCCTTAATCTAGCGCCATTCGGGGCTGTCCCGGCTTTACCGCGTAGTTTTACCAAGTAGACGGATTTTTCCTGAAACCGTCTGCCAAGTTACAAAACCACCCCGTCAGATTTGCATCTTTGCCGTTTGTGCGTCACTATTTATTGAAGAAACTTCCGCAGATTTTCCCCGGCAGATTCACCAACAAAGGAGAAAGGAACCCACAGCAGTGACCGTCCGCTTTCCTTTTCGCAACTTGGAACCGACCTTCTTTGCCGGGCTGTTTGATGACCCGCTGCTGCTGGTGCGAGTTCGCCCGGCCGGCAGCAACCTGCTGTTTGACTGTGGCCAGGTTCATCATGTGGCCAAGAGGGTGCTGACCGCACTCGATACGCTGTTCATCAGCCACACTCACATGGACCACTGGATGGGGATCGACAGCGTCATCCGCCAGCTGCACGCATCGCCGAAAACCATCGACCTGTTCGGCCCGCCCGGATTGGCCGACAAACTGCAGCACAAGCTGTCCGGTTACGACTGGAACCTGGCCGATGATTACTGGGGCAACTTTCGCGTCCACGAGATTTATCCCGACAAAATCGACCGCTGCCTGTTCAGCGGTCCGGAAAGTTTCCGTCGTCAGCCGCTCGACGGCCACCGCCGCGACGACCGGATCATCTATCGCACCCCGCACCTGCAGGTTGCGGCGGAAACCTGTGAACATCGGGTTGCCAGCCTGATCTTCCGCATCGATGAACAACCGACCTTCCTGATCGACACCGAGCGCCTGCAGCAGCTGAACCTGGTGCCCGGCCCCTGGCTGGGGCAGTTGAAACGCCGCTTCTTTCGCGAGGCTGGTGAACAGGCTGAACTGAAGGTGTTAAAGCGGGAAGCTGGAGAAATAAGGGAGGTGAGCGTCGCAGACCCGGATGGACTGATCCGGCAGCTGCAACGCCCGCAGCAGCAGGCGTCGATCGGCTACGTCAGCGATGTGGGTTTCACGGCGGAAAACAAGGAGCGGATTTGTGAATTGATGCAGGGAGTCGACCTGCTGCTCTGTGAATGTACCTTCCTGCGGGCAGCGAAAGAGAAGGCCCGCACCTCCTATCACCTCTGCACCGACGATATCAACCAACTGCTGGTGGAACTGCGCCCACGCTTTTTCCTGCCGATGCACCTGTCAAAAACCTATAGCCGCCGCACCGGCGAACTCTACCGGGAACTGTCCCCGCCCGCCGGGACTGAAATCCTGCAGATCCCTCCGCAGCTCACTCCCCGCCCGCTGCAAACCAGAGAGATAGCTTGGCAGCGCTATGGAATTCCGCTTGAAAATCAGATCACCTGAATTCAAGTGATAAGTGATAAGTGCATGACCCATTAGATTTTTCACGCATACGCCAGTGAGTTCTTCAAAAAATTCATAGGGTGTTTTATAATCCAGGCCACTGCGATTAAATCTGTTTGAAAAACGCAATTTAATGGAGCTATTTGTCCCGCCAGATGAAGATATGCCTATTGAATCCGGGCAGTTAGCACTTATTTGAAACTGTGGGACAGCAGTGATGAAATGGAGAAAAAGATGCCTGATCGAAAAAAACATATCCTAGTAATAGGGGGATCATTTTTAAGTGGTTCAGGACTTTTAGTTTTTTTATCATTTATTCAGAAATGCTTTGCAGGATTCAATCCATTCATGCTGAAGGGATATTATATTCCATTTCTATTTGGAGGCGTATCAGGTGCTATTCTGGGAACATACATTGTCAAAGTTAAAAAACTTAACGCAACACTTCGGCAACGTGTAAATGGACTGGAAAGCTTTTTGCCAATTTGCTCGAACTGCAAAAAAATAAGAAAGCCAGATTCTGACCCGTATAAAATGGATTCTTGGGAGCAAATTGAGTCGTATATTTCTGACAAAACATCATCTCAATTTTCGCATAGTATTTGTCCCGAATGCATGAAGACATTATATGGCGGTATCCTTAATAAGGATCATTGAATTTGTCATCTACCCATAAGGATTGCGCAACGGGGCACGTGACGCAGTTGGTTTATTGCTTTATGGCCTGTTCAATCCCTGTCTTCAGCTTTCGATCCGTCGCTATGATTTTCTCCCCTCTTTATACCCCTCGTCCCCTTATGCCCCCCGATTTATAAAAGTTCAGATCGGTTCAGATCGGTGTTTGCCCTGAATATATCGTTTGACAAGGAAACGACGTTTTTATTCTTGACACCAATGCGCTAGGCAATTAGTTTAATTGGTAAGACCAATTTACAGGAAGGGTCCTATGGTTACTGAACAATTAATCGAGAAATTCAGCACCGCCGCTCGCAATGTCGGCACGGAAGTCTGCCAGTTTGAGACTTTAGCTGCAGCAGCAGAGTATGTTGCCGCACATCTTTCCGGGGTGCTTCTGGTTCCGTCATTTGCGTCTGGCGTCCGCCACCAGCTCTCTGAGACATTGACAAAGGTTGGTATAAGCGTGGAAGAGACGCTCTCGCGCGAGACGGCACCACAAGCCCAGGCGGGTATCACCGGGGTCAATTTTGCCATGGCTGATACCGGGACTCTGGCACTGGAGAGTACTGCCGAAGATATTCGTCTGGCGACCACTTTGCCTGAGATTCAGTTTGCCCTACTTGATCCGCAGAAGATTCTTGTCGACGGCCTTGCCGCGGTCGAGCCGATGCGGCAGCTACATCAGCGTGATCCGCGCAACTATATCGCTTATGTCACCGGCCCCAGTCGCACCGCTGATATCGAGCGGGTGCTGACCATTGGTGTGCATGGCCCCAAGCAGTTGCACGTTCTGCTGGTGCCGAAGCTGTCAAGTGATCTGCTGGAAATGTAAGGAGCGATCGGATGAATAAACAGCGCAATAAGGATTATCGCCAGCGGATCGACAAGGCTCTCGCCACACCGAAACTACAGGATGCCCTGCACAAGTTTGGTGACGCCTACATGGCCTCGCGTGACAATGCCTTTGCTGGGCACGATTTTGAAGCGATGCGGCAGGAGATTGCAGCGATGAAGGATGGTGTGCGCGAAAAGCATACCGAGCTGTTGCAGCAGTTTATTCAGAATGCGAAAAGCGCCGGAACAACCATCTATCTGGCGAAAACCGCCGAAGATGCCAATAATTATATTGCTGAACTGGCGAAAAAGAAGGGTGCCAAGCTGGCGGTGAAGAGTAAAAGTATGGCCAGCGAGGAAACGCACCTGAACGTTGCGCTGGAAAAAGCCGGAACCCGTGCTCTGGAAACCGACCTGGGTGAGTGGATCATCCAACTGGCCGGGCAGCGTCCCAGTCACATGGTGCTGCCGGCGATTCACATGTTTAAGGAAGATGTTGCCGAGCTGTTCAGCAAGCAGACCGGCAGGCAAGAACCAGCCGAGATTGAGCATCTGGTGCAGGTTGCCCGTGAACAGTTGCGTCAAGGGTACTTGGATGCGGAAATCGGTATCACCGGTGCCAACATCGCAGTCGCCGAAACCGGCGGCATCGCCCTGGTCACCAACGAAGGAAATGCACGTCTGGTTTCAACCCTGCCGAAGGTGCATGTGGTACTGGTCGGGATTGAAAAGCTGGTGCCGACGCTTGAGGATGCCGCCAAGATCATCCGGATGCTGCCGAAAAATGCGACCGGTCAGCTGCTAACCTCTTATGTCACCTGGATACGCGGCGCGGTTCCTTGTGCCGACGAGGAGAAAGAACTACACATCGTGCTGCTCGACAATGGCCGCAGCGCTCTGGCCGAATCACCCCAGTGTCAGGATGCCTTACGCTGTATTCGCTGCGGTGCCTGTGCCAACGTTTGTCCGGTTTACCAGACTGTCGGTGGGCATGTTTTCGGTCATATCTACATCGGCGCCATCGGTATCATTCTGACGGCTTTTTTCCACGGCCTCGACAATGCTGCCGAGATCGTTCGCGCCTGTATCGGTTGTCGTTCCTGTGTCTCGATTTGCCCGAGTAATATCGATCTGGAAAAGATTATTCTCTCCTTACGTGAGACCATCGGCGAAGAGGAGGGGATCGGCGCCGGGAAGACACTGGTGTTCCGCAAGGTGATGCGTAATCGCAAGCTGTTCCACAGTCTGCTTCGCGCCGCGAGTCTGCTGCAGAAGCCGGTCACCAGGGGGGAGCGGACCATCCGCCACCTGCCGCTGTTCTTCTCTCCGTTGACCGAGTGGCGCACCCTGCCGGCGGTGGCCGACAAACCGTTGCGGGATGTCTTTTCCCAGCAACCGCAGCAGGTGGCAAAGCCGCGCTATCGGGTTGCCTTGTTCGGCGGCTGCGCCAATGATTTCCTCTACCCGGAGTTGGGCCTCGACCTGATTACAGTGATGAATGCCCTGGATGTTGAGGTTTACTATCCGCAGAAACAGAACTGTTGCGGGGTGCCCGCCCTCTACTCCGGGGACAAGGAGACTGCCGTCGAATTGGCCAAGCAGAATGTCGATGCCATGCTCGAAGGCAATCCTGATTTCGTGCTGACCACTTGTCCGACCTGTACCATGGCACTGCAACGCGATTTCGTCGAACATCTCAAGGATAATCCGGCCTGGGCTGCCAAGGCGGAACAGCTTGCTGAAATTACCATTGATGCCGCCGGATTCATCGTCAACCAGCTCGACGGTGCCGAGGTTTTTGCTGAACTGGCGAGCAGCGAAAAAGTGACCTACCACGATTCCTGTCACCTTAAGCGGGGCGCCGGGGTCTGGAAAGAGCCGCGCCAACTGATCGAAACCGCCGGTCACGATCTGGTCGAGATGGCCCACGCCGATCGCTGCTGTGGGTTCGGTGGGTCTTACTCGCTGACCAGTCATCCTGATATCGCGAAGAATATCCTCAAGGACAAGCTGAACGATATTGCGGCAAGCGGTGCTTCCTGCGTGGCGATGGATTGCCCCGGTTGCATGATGCAGATCCGCGGCGGGCTGGAAAAAGAAGGTTCGCAGGTGCGCACCCAACACACCATCGAACTGCTGGCTGAAGCGTTGAGAAATAAAAAGTAACAACCGGATTTACACGCGTGGATACTTCTCTCTCCCACGTATTTTGCCTCATCCTGGTCCTCCTCCCGGATGGGGTATTTTTTTGGGATTTAAAGCTCAAGCAATAAAGGTCGGTTCCCGCTTGCGAAAGGGAAAGTGGCTGCCCACTGCCGGATGCACTTCATAGAGCATTCAACATTATGCCCGCCCCTGATAAGGGTTATGCGGTCCTTATTTTTCAGCATATTCTGGTAACACCGGCATGAAGAGCCTCATGATTACAGCAAAGAGACAGACAATTAAGGGCCACGCTCAGCGAGCCAGATCGCATGGAGGTCGCCCTGTTTACCGTCCGACCGCACCCGGACCTGTTTCACCGTGAAACCTACCTTTCGCAGACGTTCCATGAAGTCACGGTCAGGACTGGTCGACCACACGGCCAGAATACCCCCTGGCCGTAGCGCTGCGTAGGACGCAGTCAACCCATCCATACTGTAGAGCCAATTATTTTTCTTGCGGGTTAAGCCCTCTGGGCCATTATCGACGTCGAGCAAGATCGCATCATAGGCCTGCCGTTCTGCCCTCAGAATCTTGGCGACATCGCCCACTCGAACCGTGGTCCGTATATCCTGAAGCGGATGGCCCGCATGCTTTCCAAGATGGCCCCGATTCCACGTCACCACTGCCGGTACCAGTTCGCCCACTACCACTTCGGCATTGTCCCCGAGGTGGCGCAGTGCTGCGGCCAGGGTGAACCCCATGCCCAGGCCACCGATCAGCACACGGGGCTGGGAACGACCGGCGATTTTGCTGCAGGTAAGCTTAGCCAGCGAATCTTCGGACTCATGTTCAAGAGTGTTCATGAGTTGACCACCGCTCTTGATGTTGATCGAGAATTGATCATCGCTCTGGTAGAAGCAAAGTTCGTCATCGCTTCCAGGTATCTGTGCCGTATCGAGTAATTTCCAGGGAGTCATTGATATATCTCGCGTTATTAAACAGGGAGTGAGCGGCCGGAAAAGCCCAACATGCTCTCAGGGGGAGGAAGGGGGCTCCGCTGTGGTATCTGCTAGAGTTGCTACCGCAGATCGATCTGGCCCTTTTGCTCAGGACCAAACCGTCTTCCGACCAGGGGTTTCTGCGTTCATGCGAGTTGAAGCTGTTTGAGCGAAGCACAGACAGCAGAGCCACTGATGTCTGGAACAATTCTCAATTCGAGTGCCGTCACCCCGTTGAGGTCAACCATGTAGTCCTCTACCTCATGGGTCGTGCTTGGCGGGCTGAAACTAAACTGCTGGCGCACAATCTCCCGGTAAGTCTGCTGGCCATCCACTGACCAGAGCAGCACGAACTCTTGCGTGCGGGCCTGATTTTCTTCCTCGAATTGCAGGTGGATTCGCCTGATCCTCAGCGGTTCGGCAAAGAGAAGACGAACCGTCTGCTCCCCGGGGTGCATCGCCCGCCACCCCGGCCCGGTGCCGGGAATGATGGCTGACTCGATCGGGTGGGCGGCAGTTTCGGAAGTGAGCTCGATCTCCGCGAGAGGTTCCAGGTCCAACCAGCCCTGTTCGGGGGGGGATAATTCCTTTGAGCTTTGCTTGATAATCCGCTTGCGCATCAACGTACCTCTCTCTGATTTTTGTAATAAGGGTCTGGACTTACCCCAGTTTACTAGACACTGGCTGTCTGTTTTCCAACGCGTGTTCGAAGCCCTCTGGGGTCATCCCGCCGACATAGGGGGCGGGTGACGCAGTTTATATATATAACAGGTTCCTAGCTTCTAGATATGCGATAATCGGGACGTCAAGCAGGGGACGTCTGGACGTCAAGCACTCGTCCCCTTATGTTCTTCGATGCTGTGGGAGGGGGCCGCTAGAGCGGCTCCCTATCCCGATTAGACAGATTCATTTTCTTTCAAAACAATAGCAACATAGACGCCTTCGTGGTTTCCGCCAGTGCCAGAGGAACTTTCAATTCTGGATTGCACAGTGATACGAGCACGGCCATGTCTTGTTAATGTTTTTATGAATTTTTCCCATGTTTCTGTGTCTGGAAGGGCGCATGTTGCTTTGAAGTCATCATCGACTGGATCCTGAAAATCGAAAGAACTTTTTTGAATTACTAATCTGTTTTTGATTCCACTTTCTTGCAACTTTAGGAAAAGCAATGTCCACCCAGATAGAATTCCTAAAGCTGATATGCTCCCACCGAATGCCGTATTCCTGTGATTTAAATTTGGGTTCAACGGTGCTGATATGGAAACCATTTCACCGTCAAATGATTCAACAACAGCTCCAAGGTGTGAAGTTAGTGGTATATGATCGTGTATGTATGAAGTGATTTCAGATAAGTTCATTTTATTGATTCCTGTCTGACGGTTAAGATAACCGGCGGCGACGTGAAACTTGCGAACTACCGGATTTTTCAAATTTATTGCAGAAGTATTTGTCCGTCCGCGTTGATTAGACTGATAATAGTGCAGGCCCCCTCCTGGATATCGGAGTACCCGGTATCCTTTGAGATGACACAAACCCTCAAAAAAAGGAGCCCGCACCATGAGATTTTACACCAAACAGCATCAATTTTACTGCGACAGATTACAAAGATTCCGGGGACATAACATCTATTTATTCTTTCGTGGCCGTCCGGGTTTACACGGGTGTAAAATCCGCCCTGTCAGCGATTCCAGAGACGATACAAACGCATCACTGCCGACAGGACGTCCCGTCCTCGTTCCCTGTAATACCCGATTGAGTTTCTCCTCATCGTCTTGGTGCAGAAAGCGTGTCCAGTCGTCAACCATTTCCGGTAAGGTTCTTTC
>WTCI01000186.1 GCA_013138655.1 Desulfuromonadaceae bacterium
GTAACTGTTCAGCAAGATGTGCTGGTGATGCCCATGGAAAGGGTGTCTGTCGCCCGGATGGCGACAGTCAAGCCCCAGGGATGGGTTCATGCGGCCCTTGGAATGGGCGGCACCAGCACATCAGCACCCGTTCTGAATAGTTGCAAATCATATCGACAGGGGGATGCCCAACTCTTTCAGGGTGAGGGTCAGGCGGCAGAGCGGCAAACCGACAACATTGGTGTAGCTGCCCTCAATCCCGGCGACAAAGCAGACCCCCAGCCCTTGGATGGCATAGGCTCCGGCCTTATCGGCCGGTTCACCACTGGCAATGTAGCGCGTGATTTCCTCATCTGTCAATTCACGAAAACGGACCCGTGTCATGACAGCCTCGGTACGTTGTCTGCCGGTCTCTCGGTCGAGGATCGCGTAGCCGGAGAGAACCTGGTGCTCACGCCCGGAGAGTTGCCGAAGCATGACGGCTGCCTGTTGTTCATCAAGCGGTTTGCCGAGAATCTGTCCGTTACAGAGAACGATGGTATCGCTGCCGATGAACCAGCGACCGGTGATCTCGGGTCGATTCGCAACCTCGGAGGCCTTGTCGATGCTAAGACGAACGACATGCTCTTCCGGGGTTTCTCCCGGCAGTTCTTTTTCTTCGGCCCGGCTCGGGATGACCTCGAAGGCGAGGCCGATCTGCTCAAGCAGCTCTTTGCGGCGGGGTGAAGCAGAGGCGAGGATGACTTTATCGTTCATTTATTTTCTCTTCTTTTTGCGGCAATCGGTTCCCACCATTCCGGCAGCGCAGTCAACGCCCGATCCGCCATCGCCAGGCGGCGATCGGCTCGTTTCATCTTGCGCCCCTCAAGCGGGGGAAATAGCCCGTAATTAACGTTCATCGGCTGAAAATTCTCGGTATCCGCCTCGGCCAGGTGGGTCAGCAGGGCACCCATGGCCGTCTCTGCCGGGGGCAGTGGTGCTGCTTCACCACGCAGCCGGTAAGCGCTGAAAATTCCTGCCAGCAGCCCACAGGCAGCTGATTCGACATAGCCTTCGACACCGCTAAGCTGACCGGCCAGACAGATATGTGGAGCTGACTTGAGCTGCAAAGTGCGCGTCAGGCAACGTGGAGCGTTAACGAAGGTGTTGCGGTGCATACTACCGAGGCGGGCGAATTTGGCGTTTTGCAATCCGGGAATCGTGCGGAAAATCCGCTGCTGCTCCGGATAGGTCAGGCGAGTCTGGAAACCGACCAGATTGAAAAGGGAGGCGTGGCGGTTGTCCTGACGTAACTGGATGACCGCATGCGGGATTTTTCCGCTGCGCGGATCGGGCAGACCGACCGGCTTCATCGGCCCAAAGGAGAGAGTCTGTGGCCCACGGGCGGCCATCTCTTCGATCGGCATGCAGCCTTCAAAGTGGATCAGCTTTTCAAACTCGCGTCCTTGAACTTTATCGGCATCGATCAATGCCTGCACAAAATTGTCGTACTCGTCCTTGCTCAAAGGGCAGTTCAGGTAGTCGGCTCCCCCCTTGTCGTAGCGCGAAGCGCGCCAGACGATCTCGTAATCAATGGAGTCGGCCTCGACGATCGGTGCGATGGCATCGTAAAAGTAGAGGTGCTCGCTGCCGGTCAGCCTGGCCAGATCAGCGGAAAGAGCAGCAGAGGTAAGCGGACCGCTGGCCAGAATCACCATCTCTCCGGTCGGCAGGCTGGTCACCTCTTCACGGATCAATTCGATTTTCGGCTCAGCAGTTATTTTATCGCCGATATAGCTGGAGAATTCATCCCGGTCGACCGCCAGAGCACCACCGGCCGGAACCGCGGTGGCATCGGCGGCTTCGATAAACAGCGAGCCGATCCGGCGCATTTCCTCTTTCAGGCAGCCGACCGCATTGTTCATCCCGGCACCGCGTAGACTGTTGGAACAAACCAGCTCCGCCAATTTCTCACTTTCATGTGCCGGTGAAAAGCGCAACGGTTTCATTTCGTACAGCTTGACGTCGCAGCCTTCTTTGGCCGCCTGCCAAGCTGCTTCACAACCGGCTAATCCTGCACCGATGATGGTAATTTGCATGCTTGATCCTTCGATGTGAAAACACAAAAACCGGCCGAACCTGTTGGCCCGACCGGTCATTGTACCTGATGTTATCTGTTCTCAGGCGTCCTTTTTAGTCGTTTTTTTTGCCGGAGCCTTTTTCGCAGTCGTTTTCTTTGCCGCTGCCTTCTTTGCCGCTGCCTTCTTGGGCGCAGCCTTCTTGGTAGTTGCCTTTTTCGCCGGCGCTTTCTTTTCCGGCGGGATCAGCACCTTTTCCCAATCGCACTCTTCCTGCGGACAACGTTGCACGGTGCCCCAACGTTTGGTGGTTTTGATCTCGGTCAGCGGCCAGCTGCACTTGGGGCAGGGCTCTTCCTTGGGCGGATTCCAGAGGGCGTACTTACATTTGGGATAACGGTTGCAGGAGTAGAAGATCTTACCGTAGCGGCTCTTCTTCTCCATCATCTCACCCTCGTTACACTGCGGGCAGCTGATGTCGAGGGCCTTTGGTTTTTCCAGCGGCTGGATATTTTTGCACTCGGGGTAGGCGCTGCAAGCGAGGAACTTTCCGTAGCGACCCGTTTTGATCAGCATCCCGGCACCGCACTTGTCGCACTTCTCATCCGACATGACTGGCTCTTCCGCCTCACTACCGTCGCTGTTGAGCGGTTCGGTGTGCCGACAGTCGGGGAAGCCGGAACAGGCCAGGAAGCGACCGGAGCGGCCCAGTTTGATCACCAGCTCTTTGCTGCACTCGGGACAGATTTTGTCGGTCTTCTCAGTGGTGACATCCGCTTTGCTGACTTCCTGATCCTTACGACGCAGCAGGGCAATGAAGGGGCCCCAGAACTGCTTGATCGTCGGAATCCAGGCCTTTTCACCACGGGAAATGGCATCCAGGTCCTCTTCCAATTCAGCGGTGAAGTCGTAGTCGACATACTGGCTGAAATGTTCGGTGAGCAGCTTGGAGACCACCCGGCCGGTATCTTCCGGGAAGAAGGTGCGTTTTTCCAGCCGGACATATTTGCGCGTCACCAGGGTGTTCATGATACTGGCGTAAGTCGAGGGACGTCCGATGCCGTACTCTTCCAGGGTTTTGACCAGACTTGCTTCGGTAAAACGGGGTGGCGGCTGGGTGAAATGTTGCCCGGGGGTGAGTTGCTCTTTTTTCAGCTTTTCCCCTTCTGCCAGTGGTGGCAGCAGGCCTTCCCGGTTTTCGTCATCCCCGTTATCGGTTCCTTCAATGTAGAGAGCCATGAAACCGGGGAACCGGATCACCTGACCGGTGGCGCGGAACCCGTAGCGCTCACCGGCGGCAATGTCGACGGTGGTCGCATCGAAAATCGCCTGGGTCATCTGTGAAGCGACAGTGCGCTTCCAAATCAGCTCATAGAGGCGCAGCTGGTCGGAGCTCAGGTAGGATTTCAGCTGCGCCGGAGTGCGGGCGATCGATGTCGGTCGGATCGCTTCGTGGGCTTCCTGAGCGTTTTTGCTCTTATTGCGGAAGGCACGCGGCTTGGTCAGGGCGTAGCTTTCATCATACAGCTGGCAGATCACTTCGCGGGCTTCACTGGTGGCGATAGTCGACAGGGCCACCGAGTCGGTTCGCATATAAGTGATCAAGCCGTGGGAACCATCAGCAACCTCGATCCCTTCATACAGCTTTTGCGCCACTGACATGGTTTTTCTCGCTGAAAAACCGAGTTTGCGGCTGGCTTCCTGTTGCAGGGTACTGGTGGTGAACGGGGGCGCAGGATTCCGCTTGCGCTCTTTCTTTTCCAGGCTGCTGACGGAAAATGAAACCTGCTCCAGATCCGCGAGGATCTCTTCAGCCTGCTGCTGGTTTTCGATGGCGAACTTGGTCAGCCTCTTGCCGTCACGACTGTGCAGCTTGGCGGTCAACTGACTGTTTGCAGCATTCTCCAGCAGAGCCTCAACACTCCAGTACTCGCGCGGTTCGAAGACTTCGATTTCATTTTCTCGTTCACAGATCACGCGCAGGGCGACCGACTGGACACGGCCGGCAGAAAGCCCGTAGCGGATCTTTTTCCAGAGGAACGGGGAGAGGTTAAAACCGACCAGGTAATCGAGAATCGAGCGGGCCTGTTGGGCATCAACCAGATCTCGGGCGATGGCGCGCGGGTGGGCCATCGCTTCATCAATCGCCGGTTTGGTGATTTCATGGAAAGTGACCCGCTTGACCTTCGGCCTAGCGGCGTTCTCATCAATCCCGAGAGCCTCCAGCAGGTGCCAGGCGATCGCCTCTCCTTCGCGGTCGAGGTCAGTTGCGAGGATCAGTTCATCACTCTTGGCGACCTCTTTTTTCAGGATGCTGATATGCTTGGCGCTTTCCGGCAAAATATGATATTTGGGCGCAAAGTCGTTCTCGATATCAACCGAGCCCTGCTTGCTTGGCAGTGCCCGCACATGACCGTAAGAGGCCAACACCTTGTAGCCCTTGCCAAGAAATTTTTCGATAGTTTTTGCTTTCGCCGGTGACTCGACGATGACCAGAGATTGAGCCATTGGTTCCTCTGCTTGATTTTCCCAAGTAAGGCTAATCAGCCTTTTTCAGTAAAACAAAAAAAGGCTGCGGTGAAATGCGCAGCCCGGAATGTTCAGTGATAGATACGGGCCAAATCGTTTTCCAGAAAACAGTCCAGCTCCCGTTGCCAGATGTTGTTTGACCGGGAGAGCAGGGTCAGGGACGTGATCATCTTGATTTCCGGCAGGGTGATCGGATCCTCCGCTGCACGAACCGCCCGCTCGATAACCTCTTCCAGGGCTTCATTGGAAAGCAACCCCATCGCCCTGATTTTGATCAGAAAGCCGATCGCTTCCGATGTCAGCGCCTGCTCCTCCTCCCGGCTGAAAATCCGATAAGACAATTGTTCCAGAAACGGAGTCTCGGTTGACAGAGTGAGAGGAAGTTGCAGGGTGACCGACTCCATCCAGGAAAAGGCATCACTGATTTCATCAGCATCAAAGCCGACTTGCATCAGTTCCGCTATCAGTTCCTGTTCGTTGATCGGAGCATCTTCGGCTCCCAGAACATATTTAGCGATCAGGTTGACGATCGCCAGGACTCGCTCACGCAAAGGGCCTCCATTCAGGAGTTTATAACCTGCTACAACCGGGGTGCCTGTCGTCAGTCGACACGACACAAACAGCGGGACGTCCTGCAGATGTTTTTGCCGTTGCAGATAACGCTTTGTTATCTTTCAGGTTCTCTACAATTTCCCGCGGATATAGCTGTTCCCCGGGAGCATCTGGACTCCGCCCTGGAGTTCTAGGTCGAGTAAAATAGCGGAAACCTCCATGGGAGTCAAGCCGCATTTCCGGCCGATTTCATCGACATGTTGCGGTTGGCCATTCAGTTGTTGATAGATGGCCAGGGCTTCACCCTGAAGAGTTTTAGAAAAACTCTCGCTCTGTTGATATTGCTGCCGGGTTGATCGACCCGGCCAGAGGGCTTGGAGGATATCTGCAGTTTCGGTGACAAGACAGGCCCCCTCTTTTAACAGACGATTCGGGCCACAGCTGTTTGGGTTTTGGAGCGCTCCAGGAATGGCAAAGAGTTCGCGCCCCTGTTCGAGGGCAAAATCGCCGGTGATCAGAGAACCGCTGCCAGCTGCAGCTTCCACGATCAGGACTCCTCGACTGAGACCGCTGATAATCCGATTGCGACCGGGAAAGTGCCCCGCCAAGGGTGGTGTGCCCGGAGGATATTCGCTGATAATCGCATTATTTTCAATGATTTCATGGAAAAGACGGGCGTTTTCCGGCGGATAAACTCGATCAATGCCACAACCGAGTACGGCAACAGTTTGCCCCGCTGCATCCAGTGCTCCCCGGTGGGCAGCACTGTCAACCCCGCGGGCCAGACCACTGACAATACAGATGTCATGGCTGGCCAATTGAGAGGACAGTTCACGGGTTAATTGTAACCCGCCGGCACTGGCCCGGCGGGAGCCGACAATCGCAAAGCAGTCGGTCGCCGGCAGGGTTCCGCGTAGATATAAGAGGGCAGGCGGATCGTGTATCTGGCGCAGCAAGGGGGGATAATCGTCATCCCAGAAACTGATCAGCCGCACTTGGAGAGCTTCAAGCTTGCGATAGGTTCCGAGATATCGTCGGTCGTTTTCAGGGGGAATTTCAGCGATGATTTTGCGGGACAGGCCGATTGCCTCCAGCTGCTGTGGAGGCGCCTGTAAGGCCGCCGGAAAGTCACCAAAAGCCCGCTGCAGTTTGAACAGGGCGGTACGCCCGAGTCCGGAAGTCAGATGCAGACGAAGTAGCGCTCGCTGAGCATGGTCCATTGTTCCCCCTCCAGAAACAATTTCAGTCAAAACGTGGATAAAAGAAACGGATTGAAAGAAGCTTCAATCCGTTTCCGGTCATTTTTGATCCCATCTGTTTAGTTGGTCACCAGGGTGATTCTGTCACCGATGTACATCGCATCGACACTTTTGACAATAAGCGCCGAGGCGGTTTTGGCTTTCACCTCTATGATGACGGCTGCACCCAGGACTTCGGCCGGAAGCTTGACCTCTCCAACTTTTTTCAAAATCTCGTCAGAAACTTTGCGTGGCCGCGAGATATAGAAAAGGTTGCCGGACGCCAAGGCATCATCACTGCCCCGATCGATGAAAATGATATCGTTGCTCCCTTGAAAATGTTTTTCATCGCGGGTGGCAATGATGTAACCCTGATGCGCTTCAGCAGCACGTTGTAAGGTCAGTTCCCTGCGTCCCGGAATATATTCGAAAAGCTCGGCGCCGCGGGTCACTTCACGGAAAACTCCACTGATTTTGGCCGTGATCGTATTCTCATTGATCTCAGTAACTTGCAGATACCCGAGGTTGTGCATCATGGTGCCGATCGGTTTCCCGGTCTGCGGGTGTTTGATACTGTCATCCCGACTGAAGAGACCGTAGCTATCTCCAACAGTAACGCTGTCGGGGGTCGCCATCTTTAAGAAGACCATGTCTCCCTTGGTGAGCAGAACCCGGTTGTCGACCGAGTCGACCAAGATGCCGAGTGGTGTTTCCGTGGTCAAAATAAACCCGTCACCACTGCCGGTGGACTTGAACTGAATAACTTCTTCCGTTTCCGGAATGGTTTCTGTGACAACGGGCTGCTCTTCCCGGGGCTCTGCTTTTGGGGCGTCAGGATAGGCGGGGATGATTTCAAGACGACCGTCCAGAACGCGGATTTTTTGCCCGGGAAAGATCAGGTGCGGGTTGGTGATGTCGGGGTTGTTGGACCACATCTGCGGCCAATAGTCTGGATCATCGATAAACTTTTTCGAGAGCCCCCAGAGGGTGTCCCCCTTCTTAATGGTGTAGATCTGCCCCTCTTCGGCAAAGGCCGGGAGAGCTGTTGTCATGATCGTCAGTAGGATCAACAGTGATAACCAGCGAAAAATTGTCTGTGTCATCGATTCCCTCGCAAATAGAGTGTAATCTTGAGCTTTATTGTGGTTCGTGACTTCGGTAAAGTTGTTGCGCCTCGGCACTGTCTGGATAGCGGCTGCGCAACTGTTCAAGGACCTCGTCTGCTTCAGCATTCAGCTGTTGCCGGCGGTAAATATCGGCCAGCAGAGCCAAGGCTGCCGGAGCCCGTTCCTGGCCGTCAACATTGACAATGATCTGGCGCAGGTTAGCTGCCGCTGCCGATAGCTTGCCCTGTGCCAATTGCGCATCCGCCAGCCAATAGCGCGCATTCGGCGCATACTGGTGGTTCGGATACTCACTCAGAAAACCTGCAAAGCCGGCTTCCGCCGGGATGAGGCGTCCGGAAGCCAAGTTGGAAAAGGCGGCCAGATAGCTGGAGGCGGAGTCTGTCAGGGCTGAAATCTCTGTACTGACGGCAGCGGGAATTTCGAGTGGTTCCCGGTCTTTTAATATGTTGCTCCCTGCGGTCATCTGTCGCTGCAGGAGGCTCAATTGTTGTTGCAAGATTTCAATCTGTTCCGCCTGTTGTTTTTGTTGCTGTTGGATTTGCGTAAATTGTTGTTTCAGCGCAACAGAAGATCCCGGTGGTGGTGCACAGCCGCTCAACAGGATCAGGCCGGCGAGGAGTGTAAACCAGGAAATTGACGGAATGATTCGGGATTTCATCTGATTATAGAATCCTGCGCTGCCGATGATCACAAAAAATACTAATTTGTAAAAATTATAGGTTTATTAAATGGTTGTCAAGTTTGAAAGGCAAAGACTCCGATTCTGCGAAGCGTAAATTCTTCAAACGGTCCCGGTTCGTTTTCTGATCAGTCCATTTAAGCGTCGTTCCGTTGACAGGATAATGCCGTTATCAGTGGTGTGTCTGTTTAAGAATTCCGTGATTTCCGCCAGTTTTTCCGCAGAAAATTGTCGGTAGTCGGGGAGTTTGTTAATAAAGAAATCTTCTGCGTCATTAAATAAAAATTCCGCCTCGAAGTGAATGGTCTCGCCCATTGACCAGCCCTCCAGGTTTTGCATGGCCCGAATCGCCGCCGCTTTCTCTGGCGCTTCGTCGCCACTTCCGGCGCCGAAGCGCCGTTTGAGTTCGTTAAATGACCCCCCGTCTCCCGGTTCCAGCACGAGAATTCTTCCTTCCTCCCGCAGCAGTCGTCCGGCTGACTTCAGACTTTGCAGCATTTCCTGCTCCGGAACATGATGGAGGGAAAGGGTATAGATAACCAGATCGAAACTTTTTTCCGGGAGTTTCGGGATGCCTTCCGGTGCGGATTTGAATTCCACATTTTCAGCCGAAATCGTTGCACGTGCGTGCGCCAAGGCAGTCATGTCGGGATCTATGGCCACAACGCTCCGGGCGTATTTAGCCAGGTCTCTGGTAATCCGGCCTTTGCCGCAGCCGATTTCAAGAACGTCCTTGCCGGTCAGCTCGAAGTGCGTGACGATGGCTTTGATATGTTGGTCTTTCGGATCCTGAATCATGTTATCTACCTTTGACTGAGGGAAGCCTTGTCATTATGTCTACAAAAACAAGGAGCCAGTCTTCGGCTAGCATCTTTGCTTGCCGGCTGTCAATTCGAAAGACCGTCAAATGATCCCCCGGCCACAGTTTGTTGCTCCGCAAAGGCTCTGCCGGGGAACTTTTCTTTATGCTATGCTCGGCCTAGGAAAACTCGATATTTTGTAACTATTCAGCATTACCAGATCAGGAGAAAAAACGCCTGTCATCCCTTAAGTGCTGCTATCGGGGATCCAGTCTTTCTGTCTTCTAAACTCTGGATTCCGGCTAAAATCCTGCCGGAATGACAGTCTTTTGTATTGTGCTGAATAGTTACGATATTTTTTGCTGAAGAAGGATTTTATGTTTTCAAGACATAAACCGCCGCGCCCTGAACTGTTGATGCCGGCTGGAGATCTCCAGAAATTGCAAACAGCCGTCCGCTTCGGGGCCGATGCCGTTTATCTTGGGACGGATGATTTCGGTTTGCGGGCGCATGCCGGAAACTTTTCACTTGAGCAACTGCGCCGGGCGCGAGAATTAACCGAAGAGGCGGGGGTCGCCATCTATCTGACCCTCAATGCCTCGCTGCGGCCGGGAGAATTCCCCGGGCTGGAAGCATTGCTTGAAGAGTTGAAACCCCTGGACCTGGATGCCTACATTGTTGCTGATCCTGGTGTGTTGGCGACGATAAAGCAGGTTGATCCGCAACGCTCAGTGCATATCTCCACCCAGGCAAACAATTGTAATCCTCGGACCGCTGAGTTCTGGCGGCAGAACGGAACGCAGCGGATCAATTTAGCCCGGGAACTGACTTTGGATGATATCAAC
>WTCI01000188.1 GCA_013138655.1 Desulfuromonadaceae bacterium
CCGATTTGGTACTTCAATGCGCACGCCGGATCGGCATGAACGGCCCCGTCGCCAAGTGGTAAGGCAGAGGTCTGCAAAACCTTTATCACCAGTTCGAATCTGGTCGGGGCCTCCAGTTATCCAGAGTGTCAGCTTCAACGGCTGGCACTCTTTTTTTGTTCGGTAGGGATCATGGAACTTCTCTCCGCACAGATCTTCGCCTTGATCCTCTTTTTCGGGGCCATTGCCGGTGTTCTTGCCGGTCTGCTCGGGATCGGCGGCGGCGTTATCCTGGTTCCACTCTTCCTCTGGCTTTTCCCTCTGGCCGGAATTCCTGAACAGCTGGTTGTCCACATGGCTTTTGGAACCAGCCTCGCGATTATTATTCCCACCTCTATCAGCAGTACCTTGGGCCACCGTAAACGGGGCAACGTTGACTGGTCTATGGTCGGCTATCTTGCCCTGGGAGGTGCCGTCGGCGCCTTCATCGGGTCCACGGCTGCGGCCTGTCTGGACGGGTCCAGCCTAAAAGTCAGTTTCGGTGTCATGCAGATTGTCGTCAGCCTGAAGCTGCTTTTTTCCCATCTCCGGCTCCCACCAGAGACACGAGAAAGACCGAAAAGCCGTTCATTGCTGTTAATCGGTCTGTGTGGCGGGATCTTTTCAGCGTTTTTCGGCGTCGGCGGTGGCGTGATTGCCGTGCCTCTCATGCTTATCATATTGCGACTGCCAATCCATCTGGCCGTTGGGAATTCAAGTGCTTTGATCATCGTTTCCTCGATTTTCGGTACTGTCAGCTATTTCTGGCATGGTTTACAACAACCGGTGCAGGCTGCATTTTCTCTTGGATATGTTAACCTTCTGATAGCTTTTATCGTCGCCCCCCTGACGATCCTCTGTGCCCGGCTCGGTGTTAAACTGGCAACGCGGACCAGTCAGGACAAACTGGTCAAAATCTTTGCGGTCATGTTGATGATTGTTGGTCTGAAGATAATCTTCAACAACTAAAGGAGATGTGATGATACGACAACCCGTTGTAGCCGGCAGTTTCTATCCTGAAGAACCCTCTGCTTTAGCGAAACAGCTGGACAAGCTTGTCCGTTCGGAACAACCACCTCAGCCGGCCAAAGCGATCATCGCTCCACATGCAGGTTATGTTTTTTCCGGAGCCGTGGCCGGAGAGTTGATGGCAGCCACGCAAATCCCGCCAACTGTCGTGTTGCTCGGTCCGAATCACCATGGTGTTGGCTCCAATATCGCGATATCTGCTGCTGAGAGTTGGTCAACACCCGTTGGGGATGTGCCGATCGTCGATTCTATACGTCAGCAGTTATGCCTGGAAAATACGGACATCGTTGTTGATGAGCGAGCCCATCAGTATGAGCATTCCCTGGAAGTGATGTTGCCGTTACTGCTGAAGTGCCAACCGGATTTACAGATTGTGCCCATCACTCTGCGTTCTTTAGATCTTGCAGAATGTCTGCAGTTGGGGACGGATATTGCCAATGTTTTAAAGAGGCAGGATGATGAAATTCTACTGTTGGCCAGCAGTGATATGAATCATTTTCTCGATGCAGTAACAACCCGGCAACTCGATTTTAAAGCAATTTCCGCAATGACCGCTTTTGATCCGCAAGCTCTTTATCGGACGGTGCATGAAAACCGCATCAGCATGTGCGGTGTGCTGCCGGCAGTTGTCGTCATGCAAGCGGCGAAGGAACTGGGTGCCAGCGAATGTCATTTGCTTCGCTATGCCCATTCCGGGCAGATCAACGATGACAATAGCCGGGTCGTTGGTTATGCTGCTTTATCTATGCGGTAGGAGGGTGTCTGACTCTCCGGGCCGAACAGGCGGATTTGGCGCTGGCTTATGGATAGTCTGACAGCCTCCTGAAGCCAGAAAAGTTCTTGCTTCAAAATATTGTGTAACGTATAACAGGCCGCTGTTGCGGTCTTTTTTTTGTCAACTGATAAGGAGTTGTTGATGTCTGATTTGCGTGTCCGTTTTGCCCCCAGTCCGACGGGCTATCTGCATATTGGCGGCGCCCGAACCGCTTTGTTCAATTATTTGCTGGCGAAAAAAGCGGGCGGCAAATTTATCCTGCGGATAGAAGACACCGATGTCGCTCGCTCGACCCGGGAATCGGTTGACGCCATCCTGAAGGCCATGGATTGGCTTGGTTTTGCCTGTGACGAAGGACCTTTTTATCAATCGGACCGTTTCGATCTATACCGGCAGAAGGTTGCGCAACTGCTGGAAGCAGGGAAAGCCTATCGCTGTTATTGCACTGCTGAAGAGCTGGATGCCAAACGCGAAGCGGCGATGAAAGAGGGGCGCAAGCCAAAATATGACGGCACTTGCCGCAATCGCTCCGATCAGCCCGATGCTCCCCATGTCATCCGTTTTAAATTGCCGGAAGATCGGCTGGAAACAACCTTTGTCGATAAGATCAAAGGGACGATCAGCGTTCGGCATGAAGAACTCGATGACCTGATCATTGCCCGGACTGACGGTACACCGACCTATAACCTGGTGGTCGTGATTGACGACGCCGAAATGGCTATCAATCTGGTCATTCGTGGTGATGATCACCTCAACAATACACCGCGGCAGATACTGCTTTACGAAGCCCTGGGTTATACCGTACCGGAATTTGCCCATGTGCCGATGATTCTCGGCGCGGACAAGAAACGCCTGTCGAAACGCCACGGTGCGACATCGGTGATGGCTTATCGGGAAATGGGCTATCTTCCGGAGGCAATGGTCAACTACCTGGTACGGCTCGGCTGGTCATGCGGAGATGAAGAGGTCTTCAGTATGGCAGATCTGATTGAGAAATTCGGCCTGGATAATGTTGGTCGATCTGCCGGCGTTTTTAACCCGGACAAACTGCTCTGGTTGAATAGCCATTACATCAAAACCGGTGACCCGGTACGCTTGGCAGCGCTGCTGAAACCATTCTTGCAGCAGAAAAGCGTTGACCCGGAAAAAGGACCTGATCTGATTGCTGTGGTCAAGAGTCTGCAGGAACGCTCGACAACCATGGTCGAGATGGCTGAAGGTGCGACCTTCTATTTTGTCGACGAGGTTGCGTATGAAGAAAAGGCGCAGGCGAAATTTCTTAAGCCTGAGCAGAAACCTCTTTTTGAACAACTGGCCTCAGAATTGGAGAAATGTCCGCAATTCACTGAGGAGCAGTTGGAAAAAACTTTCGCTGTGATTATGGAAACGACTGAATTGAAATTCGGCAAGATTGCTCAACCGCTACGGGTTGCCTTGACCGGCGGTACTGCCAGTCCGAGTATCTATGTTGTCCTGCAGGTGTTGGGAAAAGAACGTTCGTTGCGGCGAATTAGACAGGCGTTGGCAACGCTTTGATTTTAAATACAGCAAAGCCCGGCCATTTCGGTCGGGCTTTGCTGTTTCAGGGCTGACTTTTTATCCAGCTATCTATCCGCTCGGCCATATCTTCAGGCATATCCAGAAATTTTACTCCCAGGCCCGGTTCAAAAGGC
>WTCI01000207.1 GCA_013138655.1 Desulfuromonadaceae bacterium
AGTAGGAAGGTCCCGGAGGCAGTGATCATTGGACCAATCGCCAGACCATCGAGCCCATCGGTCAGGTTAACGGCGTTGCTCGCTCCAACCATCACCAGCACCGCAAAGGGGATATAGAAAGGCCCCAGATCCGGGTGCACATTCTTGAAAAACGGCAAGCTCAGGCAGGTATCAAAGCCGCTGCTGCGATACATGATCAGTGCGGCAATCAGCGCAATCAGAATTTGCCAGAATATTTTCTGCCGGGCCGAAATGCCGTCGCTGTTTTTTTTGACCACCTTGAGGTAATCATCGACAAAACCAATGGCCCCGTAACCGGCAGTCACCAGCAGGGTCACCCAGATATAGAGATTGCTCAGGTCGGCCCATAACAGGGTCGGCAGGATAATTGCCAGCAGAATCAAGGCACCACCCATGGTCGGCGTGCCTTCCTTGGTAAGGTGTGATTCCGGCCCAACCTTGCGGATCGACTGACCAATCTGCAGTTTTTGCAGGGTAGCGATCAACCATGGGCCGAGGAGAAATGAGATCAGCAATGCGGTGATCGTCGCGTAAATTGTCCGGAACGTGATGAAACGGAAAACATAGAGTGCCGAAAATTCCGTATGGAGAGGATATAAAAGGTGATACAGCACCTGTCAACTCCCTTGCTGCGTATTCGGCAGCGGTTCGGCGGCATTGCGTAGGGCATCTGCCACCCGATCCAGTTTTACCCCTCGCGAACCTTTGACTAATATCCTGTCCCCCGGCCGTTGCTGTTGCTGCATAAAATCGATTACGGCAGCAGCATCGGGCAGCTGAACCATTTGACCGGTCTTTAATCCGGCAGCGGCGGCACCCTGACAGATATCTGCAGCATATACCCCGACGGCAATCAGCAAATCGACAATCTCGGCAGCCTTGCCACCAACCGCCTGGTGCAACTGTGCCGCTCCTTCGCCCAACTCAAGCATGTCTCCCAGCACGGCCACGCGCCGCCCTTGCCCTTTCAGTGTCGCCAGAGCATCAAGAGCGGCTGCCACCGACAAGGGGTTCGCGTTATAGCTGTCATCCAGCAACAACCCACCACAGGGGAGCGGACAAAGGTTCATGCGGCCCTGGATTGGTCTGAAACTGCGCAAACCTTCAGCAATCTTCTCCAGCGGAACTTTCAAAACCAATGCCGCAGCTGCCGCAGCCAGGGCATTTGAAACATTATGCCGGCCTGGAACCGGGACATGAATGGCCTGACGCTGATCCTCGTACAACAGTTCGAACTCCAGGGTTTCTGCTGTCACAGCGATCTTTTCAGCCCTCACCTGTGCCTGTGCAGACAACCCGTAAGTCAACTTATAGACGCCGTTGGCAACCGGCAGGCTGGCAACCCGGCGGTCATCCAGATTGATAACAGCAGTGCCGCCATGCAGCCCGGCAAACAGTTCCCCTTTGGCTCGGGAAACACCATCCAACCCGTGCAGAGTATCCAGATGAGCCTGACCGATATTGGTAATCAAACCGAGGGTCGGTTGAGCGATCTCCGTCAACCGTTCTATTTCCCCGAGATTGTTTGTCCCCATCTCCAGAACGGCCCACTGATCATCCTGCTTCAGGTTGAAAATCGTCAGCGGCAAACCGATCAGGTTGTTAAAGTTTCCGGCCGTTTTTAAACCCGGGCCAACCTGTTCCAGAATTGCCGCCAGCATCTCCTTGGTCGTCGTTTTTCCAGCTGAACCGGTGATTGCCACCAACGGTCCTCTCAACTGTAATCGATAGGTTGCCGCCAGATCACCCAGGGCCTGCAGGGTGCTTGCAACCCTGACCACCGGGACACTCAGACCTTCAATCACCTCTTCGCTCAAACAGGCCGCAGCACCGTTTTTAACCGCCTGGCTGATATAATCGTGGCCATCAAAATATTCGCCGCGCAACGGGATAAAGAGCGCGCCCGGCGTCATATTCCGGCTATCGGTGGACACACCACTGAGCGCACAATTGCTCTTCTTTCCGGAAAACTCCCCGGCGGTTATTCGGGCGACCCGTTCAAGATCAAACATGTTCCGCCTCATCTGCAGCAGCCGGTAACTTCAGCGCCTGCGAAAGCTCTTCCCGGTCATCGAAATGGATTTTAGTCGTCCCAAGAATCTGGTAATCCTCATGTCCTTTACCGGCCAACAGCAGCAGGTCTCCGGGTTTCACCAGGCCGGCAGCAAAATTGATCGCCTGACGTCGGTCGGGGATGACGATAAAACCACGCTCCCCGGCAGCGACCTGCACGAAACTCAATTCCACAGCCCCGGCGGCCACGGCTCCAACCTTGACCTGTTCAAGGATCTGCAGCGGATCTTCGGTCCGCGGATTATCAGACGTAAACACCGTCAGATTCGAGTAATTGACAGCTGCCGCCGCCATCACCGGACGCTTGCGGGGGTCACGGTCGCCACCACAGCCAACCAGAGTAATCAGCCGTTTCGCTTCAAGCTGCGACAGCGTCGACAGCACCTGTTCCAAGGCATCTCCGGTATGTGCGTAGTCAACCAGGGCCAGAACATCCCTGCTGTTCTCTACCCGCTGCAAACGACCCGGAACCTGTGGAGCTGCTGCTAAACCAGCGGCAATCACATCATTGTCGATGTTCAGGGCCTGGGCCGCACTAACCGTTGCCAGCAGATTACTGACATTGAAATGCCCGATTAAATTACTGTCGATGTGCAGCTGCCCGCTTGGCGTACAGACTGTTCCAAAAATTCCGTCACGCCCGACACTCATCTCAAGAGGATGCACCTGAGCCTTTTCGCTCAGACCAAAACTGCTCCACAATTTATTCTCCTTCAGCAACTGGGACCCGAATCCATCATCCAGATTGATGGTCCCCGCCCCCTGCCCCAGCAGCTCACTGAACAGCCGCCGTTTGCTGGCAAAATAATTATCGAGATTCTGATGATAATCCAGGTGCTCCGGTGTCAGGTTGGTGAAAATTGCCAGGTCAAAACTGATACCGTCGACCCGGTGCTGTTCCAGTGCATGTGAAGAAACTTCCATGATAAAGGCATCAGCACCCTGCCGGCGGAACTGGCCCATCATCCGCATCAACTGCAACGATTCCGGAGTCGTATGCGAGGACTCCAGCCGCTCATCGGCAAAGCGGTATTCAACCGTGCCGAAAACCGCAGGCCGGTACCCTGCTCGCTTGAGAACAGCTTCGAGAAGATAGGTGACCGTGGTCTTACCGTTGGTTCCGGTGACCCCGATCACCGGCACATCATCAGTCGGATGGCCATGGTATTCATCCGCCATTTGCGCCATCACCCTGCGGACGTTGGCCACTTGGACAAAGCAGACATTACCGGGAGTTTCGGCGGGGATTCGCTCGCTAACGACGGCAACCGCGCCACGCTTAACCGCTTGCTGAATAAAATCGAAACCATCGACGCTGAGACCGGGCAGGGCGAAAAAGACCGAGCCTTTTTCCACCCGCCTCGAGTCATAGGCCAGGCTGGAGATGATCAGCTCACTCGGACCGATCTTTTGCTCTATCTCAATGGCTTTCAGCAGCCGTGCAAATTCCATCAAATAACCTTTCGAGCTCCGAGCCGAGCCCAAGCCTCTTTACCGTAACGGATTTTTGCTCCTGGTGATGGTGACTGTTCAACCACCTGACCGCTGCCGGACAATTTCAGATTCAAGTGTTTCTGCTGCATTGTCAGCAAAACCTGACGATAGCTCATACCACGCAAATCGGGCATCCGCAACCCAACGGTCGACTCGTCATCCGGCAGCAGTGGCGCCAGATCGGGAAGCGGCTCCATGACCGCAGTTTCTACCGTCAGAGAGGCAAACGAACCTTTCGGCAGAATGTTCAAATGACTGAGAGACTGTTCGGCAATTCTCGCAAACACCGGAGCAGCCACCAAACCACCGTAGGCCTTGCCTTCCGGCTCATCGACAGTGACTGAAATCACCAGGGCCGGGAGATCCGCCGGCACGAAACCGATAAAGGAAGAGACCCGTTTGTCCGGAGAGTAACCACCGGTCACCGTATCAACCTTCTGGGCGGTACCGGTCTTCCCCGCCACCCGATACCCGGTCAAGGCCGCTCTGGTTCCGGTGCCGCCCGGTTCGGTCACGGAAACCATCATATCCCGCACAGTTTCAGCGGTTCGTTCCGAGATGACCCGGTGCCGCACCTGCGGCAGCAGATGCTGAACGGTGTGACCTTCAGCATCAGTGATCCGCTCAACCAGGTAGGGCTCCATCAACAAACCGCCGTTAGCGATCACCGACATCGCTGTGGCAATTTGAATCGGGGTGACACTCAGACCCTGGCCGAAGGAAATCGCCGCGAGATCAATTTCAAACCAGCGCGAAGGTGGGCGTAACATCCCACGCGCCTCGCCCGGCAGATCAAGACCGGTCACGGCATTAAAGCCGAAGTCAGTTATGTAGGAATAAAAACGCTCCCGCTCCAAGACCTTCCCCAGCTTGGCAAAGCCGATATTACTACTGTATTTGAGCATCTCCTCCAAGGTCAATTTCCGGTAGCCTTTGTGGTCGCGGATAGTTTTGCCACCGACCTCGTAACGACCATTTTCGCAATCGGTCTTCTGGTTGAGACGGACCAAACCTTCTTCCAGGATTCCGGCCAACAGGAACGGCTTAAACGTTGATCCCGGCTCGTACATATCGCAAACGGCCCGGTTACGCCGTGCACCGGCACGAAAGTTTCCAGGCGAATTCGGGTTGTAATCGGGCTGGCTGGCCATGGCGAGGATTTTCCCACTGGCCGGTTCCATCATCACAACAGTCCCGCCAATGGCCTTCCTCTCCTTGACAACTTTGGCGAGCTCTTTTTCGGCGATATATTGCAGACTGCGATCAAGAGTCAACTGCAGGTTATAGCCCGGATCTCCACCCTGAACCAACTGATCAGCGGTCGCCATACCTCGACCGCGGGCATCACGTTGCGAAAACAGCCGTCCCGGTTCTCCCTGCAACATCTGATCATATTCCAGCTCAACCCCCTCCAACCCTTTAGGATCGAGACCGGTAAAACCGATGACGTGAGCCCCGATACTTGCCTGGGGATAAAAACGTTTGTGTTCGGTTACAAACTGCAGACCGGGAAGCTTCAGTTTGCGAACCCGAGAGCCGACTTCCGGATCGAGTTTACGCTTGATCCAGACAAATCTTTTCTTTTTCGTTAACAGCTTAATCAGCTCTGCCTTTGCCATTTCCAATGGTCTTGCCAGTTTAGCCGCAACCTCTTTCGGCTTTTTGATCAACAACGGATCAGCAAACAGCGACTCAGCATCGAGACTGAGCGCCAGGGGATCACCGTTGCGATCCAGAATACTACCGCGCTGTGGAGCCAACTGGATCACCCGCTGCCGCTGCTGGTCGGCACGCTCCTGGAGCTTCGGGGCCTGCACCACCTGCAAATAATAAGCACGCCCGCCGACCAGCAGAAAAACGGCAATAAACAGGGCGCCGAACAGGCGGATGCGGATTTGAATTCCACGCTCCATATTCGCCATCAATCAATCCGAATAATCTGACCGGAAACAGGCGGCCGCAAACCAAGTTCTTTTCGTGCCAGCCCTTCGATCCGGGTGTCACGGGACAGGTAGGCGGCCTCCAATTTCAACTGTTTGATCTGCTGTTGTCCCAGACGAATCTGTTTTTCGAGACCGGAGATATTGTATTCAAGGTTGATGGCGTGAATGCGCGACCAGACAAAAACCAAGGAAAGCAACGAAACAAGAACAATGGCGGCAAACACCGGGGCGATTCGTGGACGATGCAGAGAGAATCCATTGATCTTGATAAGAGTTCTCGACAGAGTTTCCGGCATGAGTGCCTCCCCGATTTTTTCTGCGTACTGCCGGTTGACAGTTCAGCAGCGTTCAACCGCCCGCAACATGGCGCTGCGCGAGCGAACATTCTTTTCAATTTCTTCGGCCCCGGCACGAACGCCCTTGCGGGTCAACCGCTTGACCAACGGTACCCGATGACACTGACAGATCGGCAACCGTGGTGGACAGATGCAACCTTTGGCCCGATCGCGAAACAGCTGCTTGACGATCCGGTCCTCAAGGGAGTGAAAGCTGATAACCACCAGCCGACCCCCCGGCTTCAGGAGTTCGATCCCGGCAGCCACGCCGTTACGAACTTGCTCCAGCTCTTCATTGACGTGAATTCGCAAGGCCTGAAAAACCCGCGTTGCCGGATGGATTCTGCCCGGCCTGTTCCCGCCGGGGACGACTTGCCGAACCAATTGGGCCAACTCCCCGGTACGGACGATGGGAGTCTCTTTCCGCTGGGCAACGATCTTGCGAGCGATTTTTCGACTGAACCGCTCTTCACCATACTCGAAAAAAATGCGGACCAGCTCTGCCTCTTCGGCCTGATTAATCACCTCGGCAGCAGTGATACCAGCCTGTGGATTCATGCGCATGTCAAGCGGGGCATCGTAGCGAAACGAGAAACCCCGTTCCGGGGTATCCAGTTGATGGGAGGAAACCCCAAGATCAAGGAGCATGCCATCGAGACAATCAATCCCAAGTTGCCGAAGAACAGTCGCCGCCTGATCAAAGGTGGCATGTTGCAGCTCGACTCGCCCGGCGAATGGAGTCAAAACCTCTGCCGCCTTTTGCAATGCTGCCGGATCCCGATCAAGACCGACCAACCGGCAGCCGGGGGCTGCTTCAAGAATCAATCTTGCATGTCCGGCGCCGCCGAGAGTGCCGTCCAGGTAGACCCCATCAGGTTTCGGCTCAAGCCAGCGCAACACCTCTTCGGGCATCACCGACTGATGTTCAAAGGCCGCTGCGGTCATTTATCAGAACCCCAGGTCAGCCTGGCCCTGGGCATCATCATCCAACAAGGCTTCGGATTCACTGGTGACTCGCTGATGTGCCTGCTGGCTCCAAATTTCAATTTTTTCAAACATGCCGATGACCACAACATCCTTATCCAACCCGGCATGATCACGTAACGACTGAGGAACCTGAATGCGCCCCTGGGCATTACAGGAACATTCCTTGGCCGGGGCAATCCGGTTACGCAGGTTCGCTTCCCGGCTTGGCCCGGGCGGCATGGCGAGAACATTGGCGCAGATCTCTTCCCAACGGCTGGGAGGATAAGCGACCAACCCCTGCTTAT
>WTCI01000002.1 GCA_013138655.1 Desulfuromonadaceae bacterium
CTATCGGGGATCCAGTCTTTCTGTCTTCTAAAGTCTGGATTCCGGCTAAAATCCTGCCGGAATGACTGTCTTTTGTACTGTGCTGAATAGTTACAAAAGACTAAATGAGGAAGTATCTTATGAAAAAAGCCGTGGTTCTTTACAGCGGTGGCCTTGATTCAACCACCTGCATGGCGATTGCCCGTGACCAGGGATTTGAGGTCTATGCCCTGAGCTTCGCCTACGGACAGAGGCATACAATTGAGCTGGAAAAGGCCCGCGAGTACGCTCCGCTGATCGGCGCCAAAAAACACATGGTCATCGACATCAACCTGCGGCAGATGGGTGGCAGTGCTTTGACTGACGATATCGCTGTGCCGAAAGACGAGATTGCCGAAAATGGTATCCCGGTAACCTACGTTCCCGCACGCAATACCATTTTCCTTTCCTTTGCCCTGGGGTGGGCGGAAGTGCTCGGAGCCAGCGATATTTTTATTGGTGTCAATGCCCTTGACTATTCCGGCTACCCCGACTGTCGTCCCGAGTTTATCCAGGCGTTTCAGCAGCTGGCCAACCTGGCGACCAAAGCGGGGGTTGAAGGGACGCCCTACCGGATTCACGCGCCGTTGATCGATTTGACCAAGGCGCAGATTATCCAGCAGGGCTTGGCGTTGGGAGTTGATTATCGGTTGACTCATTCCTGCTACGATCCGACCCCGGAAGGGTTTTCCTGTGGGCATTGTGATTCCTGCCGGTTGCGTTTGCAGGGGTTTGCCGAAGCGGGTTGCGAGGATCCGGTTGATTATGTCTAAGCCGGTTGAGAGGTTGCCGATGGCACCGATGCCCGATATGCAGAAGAGTCTTGACTCCCGTAAGATTGCCATCGACAAGGTGGGTGTCAAGGATATCCGCTACCCGATTGTGGTGCAGGATAAATACCGCGAACAGCAGCATACGGTGGCGCGGGTTAACATGTATGTCGATCTTCCCGAGCAGTTTAAGGGAACCCACATGAGCCGTTTTATTGAAGTGCTCAACCTCTACCATGGCGAGATCAGTGTCGATAATATGGAGGTGATACTCGCCGAGATGAAGCAGCGGCTGGAGGCGGATCGGGCTCACCTGGAACTGGACTTTCCTTATTTTATTGAAAAACGTGCTCCGGTGTCCGGGGCGCGAAGCCTGCTTGAATACCAGTGCCGGATGCTCGGTAGCCTTGCTGAGGAGTTCGACTTTCTGCTTGAAGCGAGTATTCCGGTGACCTCTCTCTGCCCCTGCTCAAAAGAGATCAGCGAGCGTGGTGCCCACAACCAGCGAAGCATCGTGACCGTGCAGATTCGCTACCGTGAGCATATCTGGCTTGAAGACCTGATCGACTGGGTGGAAGATTGTGCCAGCTGCCAGGTCTACTCCCTGCTCAAGCGGGAGGATGAAAAAGCCGTGACGGAACAGGCTTATGACAACCCGATGTTTGTTGAAGATATGGTGCGGGCGGTCACAGAAAAGCTGCGGACGGTTCCGGAAATCTACTGGTTCAAGATCCAGTGCGAAAATTTTGAGTCGATCCACAATCATTCTGCCTATGCCATGGTTGAGGAACAAGGATCCTGAGCTGTGGAAAAACCTGTGGAAGAAGTGGATAACTCCAGACAAAACATGCCATTAAAAGTGTTTTTTACACCGCTTTCCGATAACACAAACTGCCGATTATCTGCGTAGCCATTTGGCAGAGGACTTGCCGGGCAAGCGATCCTCAGCAAGCTGTTGACTTGCCTTGTTAGCTGTCTGATAATCCGGTGATAGCGACTTTACTTCGAGCGAGGACACTTGTCGGGACTTTGTCTAAAGGAGAAATCTTTTGTTTGATCTGGTGCTGCAAGCCGGACCGGTTGTCAAGCTGGTGCTGCTGATTCTAGTCTATTTTTCGCTTGTTTCCTGGGCGATCATTTTTTACAAGTTCAGCGTTGTGCAAAAGGCGATCAAGGATTCCGCTCGGTTCCTCGATTTTTTTTGGAGCAAGAAGCGTTTCGATGTGGTTGGGCAGGGGATTAAGGAGTTCGATAACTCGCCACTCGCGACCCTGTTCCGCGAGGGTTATCATGAAATACTGCAGCTGCAGAAAAGGACTGCCGAACCTGGTGAAACGGGTGATTTTTCGCTGAAGATGGATACGACAGAAAGTGTCGGTCGAGCGCTACGCCGGGCAACCACCCAGGAAACTCTCCGCCTGGAAAAATACCTGACCTTTCTTGCCACCACCGGCTCGACGGCCCCCTTCATCGGTCTGTTCGGCACCGTCTGGGGGATCATGGGCGCCTTTCACGGGATCGGTCAGACCGGCAGCGCCTCGCTGGCGGTTGTCGCGCCGGGGATCTCCGAGGCGCTGATCGCCACGGCCATCGGTCTGGCGGCGGCGATCCCGGCAGTCATGGGTTACAATCACTTTCTCAACAAGGTGAACGTACTGATCGGCGAGATGGACAATTTCAGTCAGGAGTTCCTCAACATCGTCGAACGGATGGAACGGAGTCGCTAAATGGAAGTCGGACGTCCCGCCACTGGCCGACGCAGCAGTCTGTCGCAGATCAACGTGACGCCTTTCGTCGATGTCATGCTGGTGTTGCTGATTATCTTTATGGTGACCGCACCGATGCTTGATCAGGGGGTGCAGGTCGATCTGCCGGAAGTGGCGGAAGCCCC
>WTCI01000194.1 GCA_013138655.1 Desulfuromonadaceae bacterium
CGCACTGCACGCAGCGCTCGGCCTGCTTACGGACCTGGCGGTTGTCAAAAAATTTGTAGATCTCGGCGGACGCCGTCACACTCACGATGACATCGATCTTCTCCGGGTCTCGGCGATTAGTTTCCACAAAATTCTGCATATAGCGTCTCCGAAGGGCGAGAGCTTCACGTCATCTGCGGCGTTGCAGTCACTTTTTGTGTCCTCGGCGTAGTTCACTACGCCTGTGGGTCAAAAATTGTCTGCGCCTTGCATCTAGCGCAAATCTCTTCCCCGTTGAGGGTAGAGGGTTTTTATTTAAAGAGAATACCGTTCATAAAATCTTTATTGTTCAAAAAATATGATCAGTCACCTTCTTTGGGGTTAAGCGGTGCTTTCATATCTTTGGGCGTCACCATCCAGAAATAGGCCAGTTCCTCGCGGAAGTCATCGAGGATACGGCGGGCCTTGGGACTGCGGGTCCGGTTGTGGAAACTCTGCAGAATTTTCTTCAGGTAAAGCTTCCCCTCGTTGTCGTCATCGACGTCGATGCGCCGGGCGATCACCAGTTCCTGGTTGAGGCGGTCGATAAATGTTTTGTCCCGGTCGTAAATAAAGGCAACCCCGCCGGTCATCCCGGCCCCGAAATTGATCCCGGTTTCGCCGAGTATTACCACGGTGCCGCCGGTCATGTACTCACAGGCATGATCGCCGGTCCCCTCGACCACTGCCAGGGCCCCCGAGTTGCGCACCGCGAAGCGTTCCCCGGCGGTTCCGGAGACGAACAGTTTGCCGCCGGTCGCGCCGTAGAGGCAGGTGTTGCCGACGGCTGAAGCGCCCTCCTGGTAAATGGCCGGGGTGATGATGATCCGCCCGGCGTGCATCCCTTTACCGACTTAGTCGTTACCGACCCCGGTTAAAAAGATGCTCACCCCTTCGGCGAGAAAGGCGCCCAGCGATTGCCCGGCCACCCCTTGCAGCTTGAGGGTGATGGCCTCTTTCGGTAGTCCCTTGTCCCCGTAGTAACGGGCAATTTCGCCGCTGATCAGGCTGCCGAAACTGCGGTTGGTGTTGACGATCTGCCTTTCGACAACGATTTCTTCGGTCGGGTTCTTGATGACCGGGTAGATATTTTCGAGCAGTTGTTTTTCAAAGGCGTTGTCATCGAAGGGGGGATTCGGCTTCTGCTTGGTGTTGACTCCGGCAACCTGCCTCAGCACTTGCGAGTAATCGAATTTCTGCGTCTGCGGATCGTCGACCTGTTGCAACAGATCGACGCGGCCGATGATCTCATCCAGAGATCTGAAACCGAGCTCAGCGAGAATTTCACGGACATCTTCAGCGACATTTTCCAGGTAGCTGATGACCTTCTCGACTGTCCCCTGGTAATGGGCTCGCAGATTTTCGTCTTGGGTGGCGACACCGACGGTGCAGCGATTCAGGTGGCAGACGCGGAGGATTTTGCAGCCGAGGATGACCAGCAGCGGGGTGCCGAAGCCGAAACACTCGGCGCCCATCATGGCGGCTTTGACCACGTCGCGACCGATTTTCAGGCCGCCGTCGGTTTGCAGTGTGACCAGTTCACGCAGATCGTTGGCTTTGAGACTCTGGTGCGCTTCAGTCAGTCCCAATTCCCATGGGTTGCCGGCCGACTTGATTGAACTGAACGGGGCGGCGCCGGTACCGCCATCGCCTCCGGAAATGACAATCTTGTCTGCGTAAGCCTTGGCGACCCCCGTGGCAATAGTGCCGACTCCCGCGGTTGAGACCAGTTTGACGCTGATGATCGCCTCCGGGTTGACCTGCTTCAGGTCGAAGATCAGCTGTGCCAAGTCCTCAATCGAGTAGATATCGTGGTGCGGCGGCGGTGAAATCAGGGTGACACCAGGGACGGTAAAGCGCAGGCCGGCGATCAGCGGCGTGACCTTTTCCCCCGGCAGTTGACCCCCTTCCCCCGGCTTGGCTCCCTGAGCCAGCTTGATCTGGATCTCTTCGGCGTTGCGCAGGTAGGCGGGGGTGACGCCGAAACGGCCCGAGGCGATCTGTTTAATCTTACTGTTGCGCAGGGTTTTGAAGCGGGCCGGATCTTCGCCCCCTTCGCCGCAGTTGGAGGCTCCGCCGAGAAGGTTCATCGCTTCGGCCAGGGCTTCGTGTGCTTCCGGGGACAGGGCGCCCAACGACATGGCCGCTGAATCGAAGCGGCGAGTGATCGCCTTAACCGGCTCGACCCTCGCAAGGGAAATCGGCGGATTCGGACTGCTGAAGGTCAAGCCATCGCGGATAAACATGAAGCCGCGGCTGCCGATCATTTCGCGGAATTTCAGATACTCCTTGCGGCTGCGCACCTCGGCAAACCGATGCATCTGGGTGACGACCTTGGAATTGAAATCGTGATATTCGAACCCGGGGTTGTCACGGTAAAAACCGCCGATCTCCAGTGGGTAGACCGGCAGCATGAAGCTTTCGGTAAAGACCTTGCGATGGGTCTGCTCGATCCGCTCTTCAATGTCGCCGTAGCCGAGGCCCGGCAGCAGGGCCGCCGAGCCGGTGAAACAGCTGTTGACCAGCTCTTCACTGAGGCCGATGATATCGAACAGGGCGGCATTACGATAGCTGGAGACGGTACTGATTCCCATCTTCGACATGATTTTCAGGATCCCCTTGGTCAGGGCATCGTAGATATTTTTCAGCTGCGGGCGGATCTCCTTGGCTGCCAGTTCCTGTTTTTCGCAGAGCTGCAAGCCGCTGGCGTAGAGCAACCAGGGGTAGATGGCTAGAGTGCCGTAGCCGATCAGGACAGAGGCAGAATGAGGTTCAAGCACTTCAGCGGTACAGGCGACGATGGTGACATGGTGGCGCTGCCTGGCTTTGAGCAGTTGTCGGTTGATGTAGCCGACCGCCATGGCCATCGGTATGACCTTCTGTTCAGCCGACAGGGCACGGTCATCGAGGATCACCACCCGGATCCCTTCATCGCGCACTGCGGTGACAACTTTTTTACCAAGCTGCTGCAGGGATTGCGACAACTCCCGGCTAAAGCAGGTACTGAAATTGGCATGCCTGTAACAGGCTTCAAAACGCGGCATTTCCGGGTCGCCAAAGGAGAGGAGGGCCTGGAAAATATCGTAAGAGAGGATCGGCGAGATGTTTTTCAAGCGTCGTGCACGGTCTTTGGTTTCGATCAGCGGGTTACCGATACCGCCGAAACCGATCGTGGTTGACATGACCGCTTTTTCGCGCAGCGGGTCGATCGGCGGGTTGGTGACCTGGGCAAACTTCTGCTTGAAGAAATCACAGAAATTCCGCTGGGTTTTGGAGAACGCCGCCAGTGGACAATCATCCCCCATGGAACCAACCGGCTCTTTGCCGTCCTGCATCATCGGCCGGATCACCAGGTCGACCACTTCGCTGGTGACATTGTGGTAACGCTGCAGATTTTCCAGGTTGGCGTAGCGGTAATCGGAAAGGTCTTCAAACTGTCGCTCGATGAACTCCAGCAGGTAGTGGGTGTGCTCGGTCAACCACTGGTTGTACGGCTGCGATTCCATCAGGTAGCGATCGATATCGCGGGGGAAAAAGACCGTGCCCTGCTCCAGGTCAGCAGCAATCATCTGGCCGCTTTGCAGCCGACCCCGTTCGCGGATCTTTTCCGGCGGGGTGCCGAGTACGCCGTATTCGCTGGTGATCAACAGTCGGTCGTCGGTGGTGATGACATACTTGGCTGGACGCAGGCCGTTCCGGTCGAGAACGCAGCCGATGTAGCGGCCGTTGGTCAGGCTGACCGCCGCCGGACCGTCCCAGGGTTCATAAGCGGCCGATGTGTACTCATAGAGGGCGCGCAGTTTGGCGGGCATGTTGGCAACGTTGTGTCGGGCCGGGGGAATCAGGGTACGGATCGCCTTGAAAAAATCGACCCCGTTGGCCAGCAGAAACTCGACCATGTTGTCGAGGTTGGCGCTGTCGCTGACATCGGTCTCAAGGACCGGCATGATGCGCTGCAATTCCTCTTTGGAAAAGACCGGACTTTCTGCTTCAGTGAAATTGTTCAGAGCCTTGAAACGGTTTCCCTGAATCGAGTTGATCTCACCGTTATGGGCAATCACCCGCAGCGGCTGGGCCAGTTTCCACAGCGGCAGGGTGTTGGTGGAAAAGCGCTGGTGGAACATGGCGAAGGAGATTTGAAAATCTTCACTCTGTAGATCGGGGTAGAGTTTGGCGATGTAATGCGGCATCACCAGCCCCTTGTAGGAAATCAGCGTTCGGGAAAAACTGGGAATGTAAAAGTCCCGGTCGTCCGCCAGCCGTTTTTCAACCTCCTTGCGGGTCAGGTAGACCAGGGCGTCAAAGCGGCGGGTCGCGATCAGGGCCGCCGGGACGACAAAGACCTGAACGATTTTCGGCAGCATCGACAGGGCATATTCGCCGAGGGCATCCGTATCCAACGGGACCTCACGCACCAGAAATATGCTCAGATCATTCTTTTCACACTGCTTGCGGAAAATATCCAACTGCAGCTTTTCCTCGCTGAGGAAAATGGTCGCCACGGCAAACTGTTTCGGCAGCGACAGGCCATATCCTTCGGCCGTCTTGCGCATGAAATCAACCGGCATTGAGCAGAGCAGGCCGCTGCCGTCACCGGTTTTGCCGTCGGCTGCTACAGCTCCGCGGTGCATCATCCGGCTTAATGCCTGGATGGCGTCCTGCAACAGTTGGTGGCTTGTTTGATTACGAATATGGGCCAACAGGCCGAAACCGCAATTGTCTTTGAACTGTTCAGCGAAATTCATGAAGCTGTCCTTTGAGCATATCTATTGAGTCGATTTCCCGAGCGGTGGAGACCATTTCATCAACAGTCTCCTGGGTGGAAATATGAAAGCTCCGTACAAAGTATACAATATTTGATGGTCTCGCAAAAAAGAATACGATGGCTAAGCAATAAATTCGACCTACAAGGCCTAGTGCCCCGTGCGGCTAATCCTGTCTTCTAATTCTGGCCCTTTTCGGCGCTTCCCGCGTTGCGCCAACTTGACTTAACGCACGGCCAGGCCTGCGTTGGCGTCGCCTTGGCAGCACCCAAAATGTCTCAGAATTCATTAACACGACTAACCGCACGAGACACTGGTGGTTTTTCAGGGACGAAGGCATACATATGGTATGTCGAGATCCTGAAAAACTACTGCAACGCCGGAGGGCGGACTTTTTGCGACGCCATCAGAAATGGGCTTGGTCGGATGCCTGCAGTTATGCTAAAAATGAGATGCAATTCGATGTGATTCCGGGTCTTTGAGTCACTCCCCTCGCGGTTTTTCCAGGAGTATGTAATGTATGCAGCTGCACGTGTGTCAACGGGCTATACCGGACTTGACAGTATTCTTGATGGCTTGCGGTTCGGCGACAATGTCGTTCTGACCGTCGATTCTATGGATGATTATCGTTATTTTGTCGGCGCCTTTGTTGATCAGGCGCTGACTGACGGTCGGAATATCATTTATTTCTGTTTTGGCGACCATGCGCCCTTGTTGGGAGCTTCCCCGAAAATCAAGAAATACGACCTGGATCCACGGCAGGGTTTTGAGTCTTTCACCCGCCGTATTTACGAGGTGGTGACCGAGCAGGGTGTCGGTGCTTTTTATGTTTTTGACTGCCTTTCCGATCTGGTGTCGGCCTGGGCAACCGATCATATGGTGGGCAATTTCTTTCGTGTCACTTGTCCCTATCTGTTTGAACTGGAGACCGTTGCCTACTTCGCACTGATTCGTGACCGACATTCTTTTCGGACGATTGAAAGGATTCGCGATACCACCCAGGTGTTGATCGATGTTTTCAATCATGGGGAACACTTTCATATCCAGCCGCTCAAGGTCTGGCAGCGGCGCTCGCCGACCATGTTTTTGCCGCACCGAAAAAAGGGGGAGGAATTTATTCCCCTGGTAAACAGTTTCGAAGCGACCCGTTTGCTCAGTTCGCTGGCCGAACGTGACAGGGATAGTGCCCGACGGCAGATTGATCACTGGCATCGCCTGTTTCTTGATGCCGAACAGGTCAATGAAGATCCTGACGCCGGACTTGAGCAGGAGCAGATGGTCAAGCACATCTGTCGGCATATGATCGGGCGTGAAGAGCGCATGCTTGGCCTGGCGCACGAGTATTTAAGTTTACAGGATCTGCTCAACATCAAGTCGCGGGTCATCGGTTCCGGTTTTATCGGCGGCAAGGCGGTCGGTATGCTGCTGGCGCACAATGTCCTGCGCCGTGATAGCCGTTTCGACTGGGATAAGCACCTGGAAACACACGATTCTTTTTATGTCGGCTCCAACGTTTACTATTCCTATATTGTGCATAATGATCTCTGGCGCCTGTTTATGCAGCAGAAGAGTGAGGCGGGTTATTTTGCTGCCGCCAAGGAGTTGCAGGAAAAGATTCTCCAGGGCAGCTTTCACGGGAGTCTCCGTGAAGGTTTTCAGAAAATGCTCGAATATTTTGGCCAGTACCCGATCATTGTCCGCTCCAGTTCGTTGCTGGAGGACAGCTTCGGCAATGCTTTCGCCGGTAAATATGACAGTTTCTTCTGTGTCAACCAAGGTTCCCCGGAAGAGCGTCTGGAGCAGTTTGAGGAGGCTGTGCGCAAGATTTTCGCCAGCACCATGAGCGAGGATGCCCTGGCTTATCGTCTGCAGCGCGGTCTTGATCAGCAGGACGAACAGATGG
>WTCI01000304.1 GCA_013138655.1 Desulfuromonadaceae bacterium
GGGCTGTTCTAGGCATAGGGGGATGTTAGCAATTTCAAGAAAAGGTGGCAATAAAATAAATCTGTCCCCTTTTCTCCTTTTTTTTCTCCTTTTCTCTTGCTGCGCTCTCTGCGTGCTCAAGCGACTGAAAAGAGCGGGCGAGAGATGCTTTTTCGGTTTTTCAACAAAAAGGAAGCCCTATGAGCAACGACATCAAATACCACATCGGTTTCGGCCGGGAGGATCTGGGCGAAAACCCTCCGACCATCACCCTTCTTTGCGGTGACCCGGAGCGGGCGCGATTGATCGCGGAAGAAATGCCGGAGGTGCGCCTCGAAAAGGGGCTGTCCACCAAGCGCGGTCTGCACAGCTACCTTGCGGCCCTGCCCGACGGCCGCCGCCTCATCTCCGCCACCAGCGGCATGGGTGCGCCCTCCTTAAGCATCGTGGTCAACGAACTTTTCGACCTGGGCATCCGCACCTTCATCCGCGTCGGCACCTGCGGCTCGCTGCAACCGGAGGTGAGGGTCGGCAGCGTGGTCATCTCGCGCGCCGCCCTGTGCCGACAGGGAGCGGCGAGCGACATCGCCCCGGTCGAATACCCGGCGGCCGCCAACCCTTTTCTGACCGTCGCCCTGGTCGAGGCGGCCAAAAAGCTGAAAGCCGACTGGCACATAGGCATCACCGCCTCGGTGGACACCTTTTACGAGGGACAGGAACGAACGGAATCGTCGGCCAACAAGCACCTGCTGCGCCGCTTGGTAGGCATCAACGAGGAATACCGCCACCTCAACATCCTCAATTACGAAATGGAGGCCGGCACCCTGTTTAAAATGGCCGGGGTCTACGGCTTTGCCGCCGGGTGCGTGTGCGCCGTGATCGCCGGGCGCACATCGAGTGAAGAGGTGGTGCTGGAAGAGAAAAGAAAGGCGGAAAAAAACGCCATAGCCGTGGCCCTGCAGGCGGTGATGGAGATGGACACGGAATATCTGCAACCCAAGTACTGGCGGTAAAGCCGGTGAGGAGTGAGGCGCTTTTTTACGGATTTTCCTCATACCCCGTCAGCTCCACATAACCGTAGCCGCCAACAGGCCTGCCGCGGGAGCGGCCCTTCACCTTTACCGCCCCTTCCCAGTAGCGCACCGCAGCCCGCCACTCCTGATCGGCCACCAGGGGCTCGACATCCAGCGCCAGCCCTTCGGTCGGGATGCGCAGTCGCCAGCGGGCCGGATAGCGCGCCCTGCCATCGGAGCTTCGCCAGGTATCGAGGACCTCGATTTCGACTTCGGACAATAAAAGGGAACGGCTGCCTCCGTCCGGCTCAACGAGGGTACCCCGGCTGAAGGGGTCAGCGCTTCCATCTTTTCGTCGCAACTGGTAAAATATGAGATCACGGCCATCATCGAGCTGCAGGGCAAACCAGTCCCAACCGACCTGATTCTCGCCCAGGGCGCTTGTACCCCATTCGCGGTCAAACCAGCTTGTCCCCTCAACGGCGAACGTTTGATCACCGATACGCACCCTGCCGCCGGTTTCCAGACGGGACAGGGAGTAGTAGTACGAGGCATTGCCCGCCTCGTCGCTTTTTTGGCTCAGGCCGCCCTCCCCCTGCAGAACCACCGGCTTGTCGCTCTCCAAGGTAAGATCGATGCCGACCTTTTCCTGCCCGGACTTCAGGTGCAACGGGAAAAAACCGCCCGCAGAACCTTCTGCGCTCCAGTTCTCCAGCCACACCCGAAACGGCTCTGCCTCGGCCCCTGCCAGCCCCAGGGCCTGCCTGCTGAAGCGCTCGAAATTGTAGAAACGCCCCCCGGCAACATCGGTCAAGGCGAAGTGGGCCATGTAAACCTGCCCGGTTCCCCAGCGCGAAGAGCGTTGGGGCCTACTCGGCGTCAGAGCGAAGCGGAAAAAAGTCAGCTGATACCCGAATCGCCGACCCCCCTCCCCCTGCAGGTTGCCCGTAAAATACCACCACTCGTTCTTGTACGCCGGGTGAGCTCCGTGATCGGCCGGAAAAACGAAGTCCCTCACCTGCCAAGCCCTGGAAAACCCTTCCGCCCCATTTCCACTAAGGAGGCGCGACACCCTGAACTGATCTCTATCGGGCAATGGGGGTGGCTGCCCTTTTATCACCCAAAAAACGGCTGCCGCAGTAACCGCCAGAAACAGCAGAATCCAAAGTCCGCCTTTGAAACGCATCGGTCACTCCTCCCGCAGTGCCGCAGCCGGCGAAGTGCGAGCCATGCGCAGCGCCGGATAGATGCCGGCCAAAAGGGCCGCAACCAGTGCCAGGATGAGCGCCTGAAGCAGGATCTGCGGATCGATGGCCATCTGCATGGTCCAGCCGAAGGAGCGGCGGTTGATCACGAAGATCAGCACCAGAGCCTGGATTATACCGAGGGGAAGGGCCAGCAAACCGGCGACCAGGCCGATCAGGCCCGTTTCGAGTCCCACCAGTCCCCACAGCTGTCGCGGCGTCAGTCCCGTGGCCCGCAGCACGGCCAGTTCCCGGGAGCGCTCCAGCTGCATCGCCATCAGGGCATTGAGAATGCCCACGAAAGCCACCACAATGGCGAGCAGGCGCAGCACCCCGGTAATGGCAAAGGTGCGGTCGAAGGTGGCCAGGGAAGCCTGGCGCAAGGAGCGGTTGGAATAGACCTCCACCTGCTGCATCCCGGCCGATTTTCGACGGACCTCATCCACCAGTATTTCTACATCCCCCCCTTTTTTTCGGTAAAGGGCCAGGGCGTCGACGCTCCGATCGTTCCAGAAGCGGCCGTAAACCTTGCGGCTGATAGTCACCCGCCCCCGATCGGATGCATAGTCATAGTAGATGCCCGCAATGGGGAAGGTTTTATTGCCCCGGTCGGTGCGCAGCTCCACCGTATCGCCGACCTGAAGGTCGTGGTGGTAAGCATATGGCTCGGAAATGATGACGGCACCTTCCTCAAAAGCGCGCCAGGCCCTTTCCTCATCCCCCGTTTTGAACTGGTAACGAGCAAAGGCTTCAGGAGGCAGATCCACAACAAAAAGCTCGCTGACACCCCTTTCGCTCTCCAGGAATAGCCGCCGGGTGGTGGCGGTCTCCTTGACCTGCGGCAGGCCGCAGAGTCGCTCTACCAGGGCCGGCTCAAGAGGGTTCCTGCCGGGCCCGGTACGGCTGACGTCCACGGAGGTCACGTAGACGTCGGCCAACAGGTGGCTTTCCAGCCAGTGGGCCACGGTCGAACGGAAACTGTCGATCATGATACCGATACCGACGGTGGCCGATACCGCCACCACCAGGGCAGCGATGGCCACTCCGGTGCGGCTCAACGAGGCGATGATGCCGCGGGTCGCCATTTTACCCAACACCCCGAAGATCGCCCCCATCACAGGCTGAAAAAAACGCAGCACAAAAACAGCGATTCCCGGAACGAGCAAGGCCGCCCCTCCGACCAGAGCAAAGAGACCGAAAAATCCCCCGACGATGCTTTTACCGGAAACCCAAATGGCGCCCGACCCGGTCAGAATAACCACCCCTCCGACCAGGGCGGCCAGGGGAAGCAACCGGCGCGCCTTATTCTCGATCTCCGAGCGGCGCAGCAAGGCAGGGGCGGAGGTGCGGGTCGCCTCCCATGCCGGCACCACGGCGGCGGCCAACGTTGCTCCCAGCCCGAACCCCAGCCACTTGCAAAAAGACAGGGGGGTAAAGAACAATTTCTGCACGGTGAGAACGAAGTAAAGGTCGTTGATGGTGCGGGTTACCAGGCGCAACAGGCCTTCGCCCAGGACAGCACCGAGCGCCAGGCCGAGGGCGGTGCCGAGCAGTCCGACCACCACCGCCTCCCCCAGAATGAGGGCGAAGATCTGGCGCCTGGTAACCCCGAGGGTGCGCAGCGCCCCAAGAATCGACCGGCGCTGTAAAATGGAGAAGGTCATGGTGTTGTAAATCAGGAACATGCCCACCAGAAGGGCCAGCAGGCTCAAGGCGCTCAGATTGAGCTGAAAGGCCCGCGTCATTTTCTCCATGCCGCGGCTGCGCGACGCCGAGGGGATGATCTGCGCCTCGGCAGGCAGTTTTGCCCGCAAAGCAGCCAGCGCCTTCAACTCCGCCTCTTCCGGCGGGAGGATGAGGTCGATACGTGAAAGGACGCCTTGGCGGCCGAAAAGTTCCTGGGCGGTGGCAATGTCGGTAATCACCAGCGTGCTTAAGGCCAGACGGGTGACCTCGTCGCCGGCTTCCAGCACTGCGATCAGGGTCAAAGAGCGCTCCACCCCCTGGATGGACAAGGAAAAGGTGCTGCCCACATCGACCAGCAAGCGAGCAGCGGTTCCGGCCTCCAGCAGGGCGGTCCCCGGTTCGGTCAGAAACCGGGTAAAGTCGCTCTGTTGTCGAGGTTGGGGGGTATAGTCGCGAAAGGAGGCTTCGGCAAAGGGATCGATTCCGACCAGTCGCATGGTCAGACCGGGCACAGCGGGCACCCCGACATACCCCTCGACCACCGGTGCGGATGCGCGAAATCCCGCCTCCACCCGCAAGGTGCGGTACACCTCTTCGGCCAGACCTCCCGGTCCGCCGACCACCTCGTGGGTGGCCCGCCCCGCAACCGTTTGCGCCGACAGGCGAAAGGCCCGCAGGGCACTGTCGTTGGCCAGATCGATGGCAACGACCACCGCCACCCCCAGGGCTATGCCCGATACGGCAAAAACCAGCTGCAGGGGATGACGCCCCAGGTAGCGCAAGCTGGCCCGCCACAAAATCATCGCACGGTCTCCTTCTCGAAAAGACGCCCTTCACGGATGGTCAGCACCCGGTCGGCCAAAGCGGCCGCCTCGGCGCTGTGGGTGACCATCAGCAGCGTCTTGCCTGCCCTGCGCACCAGGCGATCCAGCAAATCAAGGACCTGCCGGCCGGTATCGACATCGAGATTGCCGGTCGGTTCATCGGCCAGCAGCAAAAGCGGTTCGTGAATAAGGGCTCGGGCCACGGCCACCCGCTGCTGTTCGCCTCCCGAAAGCCGATCCGGATAACTGGCACAGCGGTCGGCCAGGCCGACCTCTTCCAGCAGTTCCCCGACCCGGCGCCGCTGCTGCGGCCCTATTTTCCCTTTCAGCTCAAGCGGTAGAAGGAGATTTTCCTCCACGGTCAAGGTGGGAATCAGATTATAGAACTGAAAAACAAAGCCGATATGGTCGCGACGAAAAAGGGTCCTTTGGTGTTCGGACAAGCGGCTTAAGAAGATGCCGCCGACCATCACCTCGCCGGAGTTCGGCAGCTCGATACCGCTGATCAGATTGAGAAGGGTCGACTTTCCCGAGCCGCTGCGGCCCAGAAGAACCACAAATTCCCCTTCTTGGACAGCGGCGTACAAATCGCGAAAAATGACCCGCTCGCTCTCTCCTTCCCGAAAGGATTTGGCCAAACCGCGCAGCTCAATCAAAGGGGTAGCATCCAATTTTTGCCCTCATATTTGACCCTTATTTCACTTTATAAAATGATACCTTAACAGGATTTTCTGGCAATAAATAGAGCCTGTCCCAAAGTCGAGGTTTTTCAGAAATCAATTTCGACGCAGCTTGTTGCAGTGTAAAAATTCCAGGGTATTTCAATTCGTGGGGAA
>WTCI01000085.1 GCA_013138655.1 Desulfuromonadaceae bacterium
TTTTTGCCCGGTGGATAGAGTCGATCACGTCGGCAAAACGGTAGCCACGAGGGCGGAAATAAGCGTTGTAGAAATGCTCCTGTGCCGAGTTCAAGGAAACGCGAATCGAATCGATACCGGCTTCAGCCAACCTGTCTATGGCGGCCGGGATGGAGGCGTTGGAATTGAAGTTGATCGTGCCCCGACTGGTTTGACAACGCATCTCTTTCACCGCAGCGCAAATGGTATCGGCCTGCAAAATCGGATCTCCTTCACACCCCTGACCGAAGGAGACGATGGCATTTTCTGCAGTTTTTAAATGAGGAACGGCGATTTCACAGAGCTCTTGCACCGTTGGTACGAAAGTGAGACGTTCCTGACTTGACGGACAGCAGTTGGATGCCTCTTGGAGGGAAATACAGCCGACGCAGTTGGCATTGCAGGTCGGTGAACAGGGAAGAGGGGCTTCCCAACGACCGAAAAAGAGATTTTTTGCGGCAAAACAGTGATAATCCAACGCGCAGCGGGATAATTGCTCGATCAGGCGGTTATCCGGGCTCTCTGCGACTCGTCGGTGAACCAGCGGTTCCAGTTTACGGTCGTCAAAGTGTTCCGCTTGCCACTGCCGGTTACGATCTACCCGCACGGCGGCTACATAGAAACGTTCTTCTTCGAGGCACCAGCCGACCGCAGTGTACGACCAGAGGGTCAGTGCAACCTGTTTTTTCCGGTAATCCGCTGCCGGCAGCAGGGTTCGGGTAAAGGCCGGGGTGACAAAGGCGGAGACCGCCTGAATGTGTCCTCCGCCCCAATCGTCAGGTAGTTTATCGGCGGTCACCTGTTGACCCGTGCGCCGATCGTAGCCGATCGGTGGCGTGTCCGGAATAGTGAATAGACGACTGCCCTCCGGCAACGGGATCAACTCATCCATTTCGGGGTGACGTACGGTCATGCCGTTCATCCCGGCCAGCAACAGTTCCGGATGCTCAAAGACCTCGCCGTTTTCGTCGGCGACAACGGCAAGGATGGTTTTCTTTCGACTCATGCCCGCTCCTTTTCTCGACGGCGGAGCATAACACAGCTTCTGGAGAGGTGGAAGCTGTCAACGATCTCGACTTGAACCTTTATCCTCGATTGGGCTATCCTCCCGGTCATGCGCACTCTACTGACAACGTTACACAGTAAGTATATTCACGCCAGTTTGGCACTGCCATGCCTGGCCGCCTATTGTCATGACGACTGCGGCGAACTGCTGATCCGTGAATATACCGTTCATGAGCCGAAAGAATCGGTTCTGGCGCAGATTGTTGACCTGGATGCCGAGGTGATTGCTTTTTCGGTTTATCTCTGGAATCGGCTGGCAACCCTGGAACTTGTCGCCTGTCTGAAACAGATCAATCCGGCGACAAGGATTGTCCTGGGGGGACCGGAAATCTCCTTCGAACCCGTAACTTTTTTTGCTGGTCATCCGGTCGATGCATTGATCTGCGGTGAAGGGGAATTGCCGCTCCGGCACCTGTTGTCAGCCTGGCAGCATGGCCTGAATCCGACGGTGTTTCCAGGGTTGCGACTGCCGGACTCTCCGGAAGAAAACGGTCAGAGTCTGTTTGCTGATCTTGACTGTCTGCCATCTCCTTTTGCGGCCGGCCTGGTTGATTTGTCGCGAGGGTTGATTTATTACGAAAGCAGTCGTGGTTGTCCCTACACGTGCAGTTTTTGTATGAGTTCGCTGGATGAGCGGGTGCGCTCATTTTCCATGGGGCGAATTTGTGCTGATTTACAGTTGTTGATGGAAAAACGGGTTAAACAGATCAAGTTTGTCGATCGGACCTTCAACTATCATAATGAGCGCAGCCGTGAGATCTTCCGTTTGATTCTGCAGCATAACCAGAGCAGTCATTTTCATTTTGAGATCGGTGCCCATCTGCTTGATGAGGAGACCCTGCAACTGTTGGAAACGGTTCCTGAAGGAATGTTTCAGTTTGAAATCGGTGTGCAATCAACGTTGCCGAAAACATTGCAGCAAGTCGGTCGACAGGCATCGTTGGAGCGGTTGGCAGAAAATGTGCGTCGTTTGCAGTCGGTCGGAAATATTCATCTGCATCTTGACTTGATTGCCGGGTTGCCGGGTGAAGATTACCGGCAGTTTCTTGGTTCAATCAACTGGACGGCAGCCCTGCAGCCTGACCACCTGCAAATTGAGCCGGTCAAATTGTTGCCCGGCGCGCCACTCCGTACTCAGGCGAAAGACCTTGGGATGTCCTTTGATCCTTATCCTCCCTATGCCATTCTTCGTTCAACAGACCTTGACTACACTGATTTGGAACGTCTGCGCGGTATCGGGCGCTTGCTTGATTTGTTCGTCAACAGCGGCAGATTTACACATCTGCTGCCGGTGCTGAGCCATTCTTTTAAAGGTTTGGCCGAGTTTCTCGATGATCTTGACAGCTTCTGGCGAGAACACCACTATTACCGGCAGAGTCGTTCCTTACGTGACCTCTCTCTCTTGCTTGATGATTACCTGCATGAGCGGTTTTCGGACAAGACGCTGCAACAATGCCGAGAGCTGCTGGGTAGGGATTTTGCCCGGCACGAGCGAGTCGTCAGTGGTTCTGCTCCCGGATTTTTTAATGTCAGGCTGACAGAGGAAGAGATGACTCAGGTACGGCAGCGGGTTAAGCAGGCGGTCTCGGCGATGGAGCGCAGCGGCAAAATTCAGTATTTTTCCGCTGTTTTTGAAGAGCTTCCAGATCTTCCGGGGAGAAATGTGTTGATCTTTCTTTACCAGACACGAACTGGTAGCGGAGTTCAGGTCGAAGAATTGATCTTGGACTGTTAAATCAACAAAGGCCGGGGGTTTCCCCGGCCTTTGTTGATTTGTAGTCAGTTGCTTTATTCGGTTGCCCCGCAGGCCACATCAACCCTGCGGTTCTGGAAACGTCCTTCTTTGGTTTTATTGTCAGCGACCGGTTGGGTTTCACCGAAACCACGGGCCGTCATTCTGCTTTCCGGAATATTAAACTTTTCGACCAAGCGGTTTTTGACAGCGGCTGCTCGTTGCTCGGACAGCTGCTGGTTGTACGCTGCGGCACCCGTACTGTCCGTGTGGCCATCGATGAACACAACATTGCCGGGATAATCGGAGATGCACTGGGCAGCTTTGGCGATCTCGCTGTCAAATTCAGGCCCGACCTTATTGCTGTCATGGCAGAAATTGATATGCAGCGTCAGTTTGGTCGGACATCCGCCGGTATCAACGGACACCCCGGCCGGGGTTCCGGGACACCTGTCCTGGTAGTCATAAACACCATCACCATCGGAGTCAAGGGGACAGCCCTGACGGTCGACCGGAGCCCCCTCAGGGGTGTTCGGGCACTTGTCACAATAATCATAGACCCCATCTCCGTCAGAGTCAGGCGGACAGCCATCGGCATTGACTTTAACGCCTTTGGGGGTGCCCGGGCATTTGTCCTGGTCATCAATGACTCCGTCACCATCACTGTCTGCCGGAGCCACCACCGGTGCGGGTTCCGGTTGTGGTGCAGGGGCGGGCGCGGGGATGGCAACCGGTTGCGGTGCGGGGGCCGGAGCTCCGAATTGGAACAATAGCCCTGCGGAATAAATCAGGTTGTTTTCCGGCTCTGGGAAATCGAGCAGATGGCGTACGTCAGCACGCAAGGCCACATTTTCGTTGAAGAAATATTTGATACCGGCGCCATAGTTGGCAAGGAGATGATCATGACGACCGCCGACATCGGGCTCAGCACTGATCCCGCCAATCCCGGCTGCCAGGTAAGGGACCAGTTTATTATCAGGCATAAAGTGATAGAGGGTATCGAGGCGATAAGTCTGGACGTCGGTGTCGCTACCTGAAGCATTATCCGCATCAGCATCAGTGTCAGTGAACACTGCTTCTACTGCCCAGTTTTTGTTGAGGTTGTACCCTAGCCCAAGGCTCAACAGAAAAGAATCTTCGAGGTTCTGATCATCATCAAAAACATATCCACCGATCATGGGTGAAAGGGTGAAGACGCCCGGTTGAATTTCTGCCCAAACCGGGGAGGTGAGCAAGCAGAAAAGTACTAAGCAAAGGGCGATTTTTTTCAGCATGTTAAACCTCCTGTCAGATCCAATCCGAATGCAGGTAGATACTTCTTTTACCAATTGAATGTCTCATTAGGCTAACATGGAGATGTCTGAATGCAAACCCGTTCGGTTATTTTTTTGATAAAAATCATCAGTTTTCCATCAACAGGCAGATAGGGGTCCCGTTGCCTGGCTGAACCGAGTCTGCTGCCGATAAATCTTCCTTCCAGCACTCAAGGCAGAATTCGATAAAAAAACCGCAGTTGTCAGTCAGTTGATTAACCAGATTGTACAACTGAGTTTGGAAATTATTGCTGATGTTGTCTTGTCGAATGGTGATTTCTTTTAACCGCAAGATATCCACCGCTGTCATCGGTTTCGGCAAA
>WTCI01000257.1 GCA_013138655.1 Desulfuromonadaceae bacterium
ACAAGTCTCAGACGTGAAATTAAGTTGCAATTTAAGAAAAGATGAAAACCTCTATAAATTTATTTTGAATATGGTCTCAATGCTTCCTTCCGGGCCTCTAGGCTAGAGCTAGTCACGGGCCACTTCATCACGAAACCGTAAGCAAAACCATCCAGTGCCCACCATCGTCTTGTTCGGGGAGCCATACAAATCAAGGGCTTACAGGTTTTTATCTGTAGGCCCTTTTTGGTTTTTTGAATGTGTCCGGAAAAGTGTTGACACATCATGATCTGGCGGTGGCCTCGGCCAACCTGCGGCAGGCCGTTGCTGAACCGCTCAAGGTGCTGATCGCGTTTCCGCTCAGCTCACCCGGATCGTCTTGTAGAGAAAATTCTTGAAACGATAGAAGGCTTTTTTTCCCTCGCTCGACGGGTCGGAGGGGTCGCAGGCTTTCAACACGCGGGCCAGTTTCGGCATGCTTCTCGCCCCCTGTTCCCGGGCTCGTTCCACAACCATCAATACCGCTTCGCGGGTCAACTCTTTCTGTGAATAAGGTTGGTAGATCGCCTGCCAGAAATCCTGCTCACCGGTGTTGATTTGCTGCAGGATCGTCTCTGCCAGCTGTTTTTCCAATAACCTCGTGCTGCCGTCGGTATCGCTCCGGGGTGATTGTATCGCCTGTTCGATCTCTTCGGAACTGATTGTCTTGCCTTGCCGGAACAGCATTGCCCGGAGCAGGATACTGCGTAGTTCGCGCATGTTGCCGGTGTAGTGATGTTCCGAGAGCAGTTGTTTGGCCGCCGCGCTGAGGATCGGGACCTCTTCGTCACTCTGTTCGGGTTGGCGGTAGACCTGGAACAAGCGGCCGAGAAAGTGCACGGCGAGGTCAGGGATGTCTTCACGGCGTTGGTTGAGGGAAGGAACCTCAATGACCAGTTCGGAAAGCCGGTAGTAGAGGTCCTCGCGGAAACGTCCTTCGGTAATCAGTTGACGCAGGTCGCGATTGGTTCCGGCAACCAGCAGGACCTGTGAGTGTCGGGTGATGTTCTCGCCGAGGCGGACAAATTCACCGCTGTCAAGAAAGCGCAACAGTTGGACCTGGGTTTTGGGGTCTGCATCGCCGATTTCATCGAGAAAAACCACCCCGCCGGCCGCTTCTTCAAGAATGCCGCGTCGATCGGAGTGCGCCCCGGTAAAAGCTCCCCGTTTGTGGCCGAACAGCTCCGAGTAGGTCAATTCGCCGCTGTACGCAGCAATATTGGATTTTTTCAGTGGTAAGGTGTCCTGGCCGGGAAGCAGTTCGCGGTAAATCCGGTTGAGCTGGGTAAACAGGTTGTTAAACAGGAATTCTTTGCCCGCCCCGGTTTCCCCGGTGAACAGAATCGACGGCAAGCCGAGGGTTTCCCCCTGGTCGTTGATCCCGGTTTTTTTCCAGTGGCTGAGCCGCTGGCAGAGTGGCGGGCTGATGCGCCGGATGGTTTCGATAATCTGCTGGGTCTTTTTTGAGTTGCCGATGATGTTGCCCAGTCGGTAGGAGGAAATACTCGGGTCCTTGTAGTCGACATCCTGTTTCAGACGATCAATTTCGCCGGTTAATTGTTCAATCCTCTGCAGTATTGCCAGGTGATGGCCGACCATCCGTTCGATAATCAGCAGAATCCGACGGTGCTCTCCGGTAAAATAGTGCGGACGTCGGCTGTCGAGGCAGATGACCGCCAGGACTTCATCGTCGTAGATCACTGGTACGGCGATCTCGCTACGGATCGCTTCGGTGACTTGCAGGTAAAAGTTGCTGTCATCGGCCGGGTTCAGGGTGTCGGCAAGAATCACCGGTTTTTTGCCGGCGGCAACCATGCCGGTCAGACTGCGCTGCTCTTCCGGCAATTCGAGTCCGCCGACCCGGATCGGCGGGATATTCTTTTTCAGCCAGGCCTTGCTTTTTGCCCCGACCAGCTTGCCCTGGGCATCTTCCACCGACAGCCATTTCTCCCCCTGGTATTCACGGACCAGGGCAATACTGCCGGTATCGGCACCGATCAACTGGGCAGCTTTGGACAGGATGCGGCGTAAAAAGGGTTGCAGGCCATCACTCGACCGTTGCAGCAGATCGCCGATCTCGGAAAGGATCTGCACCTCGAGGTGTTCATCACCAATCTCCTGAACGACCCGCTGGGCCATTTCGGCATGAGCTTCCAGTAGACCCCGCTCGAAAGGGGTGAATTGGTAGTATTCCTTGGTGTAATAGTTGACCAGGCAGATAACCCGGCGGGTCCGCTTGTCGAAACGGGGGACCATGTAGAGGGATTTCAGCCCCAGCTCCTCGGTCAGAAACTGTTTCTGCAAGCTCTCGGTATCGAGGGCCGGAATGTAGAGCGGCGCCAGCAGACTGTCGTCGGTGATGACGCCTGCTCGGTCGATGAAGCGAGAAACCAGGGATTGTCCGGGGGTCAGGTTGATCAGCCGTTCTTCCTCGTAGAGTTTTTTGGCTTCCGGTTCTTTTGAATATGAGGCGAGGATTTGCAGGGTCCGTTCACCATCGACGTCCGAAGGGATCGGGATCAGCACCGAGGCAAGAGCGACCTGATCGATCAGGTGCGCGGCCGACTGAACCATGAACAGGGCTGCTTCACGCTTTTTCGCCTCATCCACGCGCCGTGCCAGCAGTAATTGCTGGTGATATTTGCGGGCCCGGTCGAGGAGCGGAGTCACCGCAGTGAGCAGTTGCCGCACCTGGCGCAGGGAGGCATCGCTCGGGAATTGTCCCGCCCTGCCCCGGTCAAGGCAGAGGACCCCGATCGGTCGTCCCTTGTGGGCTATCGGGATGAGGTAGCTGGCCCCGGCACGACGGCTTCCCGAGGTGATCGGCAGATCTTCCGGGTAACGACTCAGATCGTCGATGGCCAGTTCTTTCTGCTGTTGATAGACTTGCGAAATCAGGTAGCTGACATCATTGATGGGGAAGGGTTTTTCCCGTACCTGGCCAACTTCTGCACCGGCAGCGGCAACACAGGTCAGTGCTCCTTTCGTCAGGTCTTCCAGGTAGATGCGGCAACGTCCGCCTTCGACCAGTAATTGCACAGTCTCAATCAGCTTATGCAGAATTTCTTCGAGGTTTTCCTTGCCGAAGCGATCGATCTGCTCCAGCAGTTGTTTCATGGGGAATGGTGAGCTATTTTTCATATTTCGTGCTCCATGTTTAGGAGGCTGTCCGACAATACAAGAACCTACTGCGAAACCGTCTGATCGGTTCATATTTCCGTATGTTTTCGACAAATAGCGGTGCTATTCGCTCTCAAACATACGAAAATCTGCCCTCGAACAGCCGATTTCTCGCTACGGCTCGTATTCTCGGACAACCTCCTAGTCGAAGTTCTGAGTCTGGGAGTTTTTTATTAAGTAGCTTTTTTACTCAGCAGAGTATATTGAGGTCTGCACCAACTGTCAAAACGAGATCTGTAGATTCTCTTCGTGGCGCAATAAGGTGAGCCGGCATTTTGTCGTTCGCTGGGAGTAAATCCGGGACTGTCCCCAGTATCATCGGGGGCTGTCCCGGATTTACGGTTATGAAACCGTGGTGGTTCGCATCGCAAAAGCCTGGGACAGCCCCCACCCTTCGCCTTCGCTCAGGAGCCGGTGGGGACAGTCCCGGTTTTGCTGGAGCGTGCTACGAACCTTTAAACTCGCGCCATTCGTAACTGTTCAGACCATCAGCACCCGTTCTGAATAGTTACGTTTTTTCAAATAAATTTTCTGCCTGATCTGTTCCCCGTGGGAAGTGGAATGAATTTTTCAATCTGCCGATGGTAGATCTTTCCGGCCCTACAAATTATAATACGTGTAATATCGGCAGATTATGGTAATCACATTGGGAAGACACGCCGCCAGCCGCACTCTCGTGAGAGCTCTTTTATGAATATTTTTATGTTGTTTGTATTAGCTAAATACTTGAATATTAAGAGGAATTATCAAATTAGACCTTGCTGGCCAAGGATGTTTTGTTGATAATATCGGATGGACTTATTCGCTTGCTGAGCTGAGGGCATTGTCCGCATTGTCTGGATTTAAGAAAACTGAAACTTCTTACCACGTTGATGGATATGGGAACTTCTGGAATAAAATTCAGTGAGCAGGATCTTGCCAATCTGTACTGTTCACCGCAAGTACTGGAACAGTTGATTGAGGCCTGCCTCGCCGGCAAGGGACCACAATCCCTGGCCGAGATTGCCTTGCAGGATGCGGGGCTGTCTGCGTGCCTGATCAGTGCGGCCAGCAGGACCTGTCCCGAATTGCTCGATCCGGCAGAACCGATCACTTCGGCCATTCAGAATCTGGGTGTACCGGTGGTTACCGGAATTGCTCTGCAGTCTGCAAAACGTTTGGTTGGCCGAGGGTTTACTGCTGAAGAACTAAGCTTTCTAAACGGTCTCTGGTTTTCTTCCCAGGTTGCCGGGCAGGCGGCCCGCTGTCTTGCCCCGACCGTCAGTTATGATCATGTTGAAGAGGCACAGTTGTGCGGGTTGTTGCTCAATCTGGGGATGCATGTCCTGTTCGCTCGGGAGGCTTCTGCTTATGTCGCGCTTGCCGGGCAAGGCTACCCTTCCCTCGACCTCTGTGCTATAGAACGCAAGGCTTACCAGACGGATCACCTGCAGATTGCTGAACAGTTGATTACAGAGTGGCATCTTGACTCGTTTCTGGTCGATGCTGTGCGTTTCCTGCATGCTGATGTGTCCCAAATTGAGAATGGCAGCTTGCTGCTGAAAATTACCCGTCTGGCTCAGCAGTTTTGCTTAAGTCCGGACCAGCTTACCCCGGAGTTGGAAGCCTTGGGGGAACGCCTTTTCCAGTTTCGCAAAAGCGAAATTGATTATCTGTTTGACTGG
>WTCI01000235.1 GCA_013138655.1 Desulfuromonadaceae bacterium
CCACCAGCGCGCGACAATGAGATGCAACGCGAGTTCCAGAGCTTGATTCCATCCTGGATGGCAGATAAATCAGCGCGGGTCATTTTCTTATCGCCGATAGTAACTTCCTGACCAAGCAGGACAGCTTCTTCGGCGGTGAGATATTGGGCAAGTTTTGCTTCGGCTTGTGCAAGAGTGAGTCCGGCCATAAAATCTCCGATTGGGTATGGCCAATCTTTACACTAAAAAAAACAAATATCTAGGAGGCATTGTCATGCATTGTCATGCACTGTCATAAAATGTTTAGAAATTTTGCAAAGATTCTAATTCGCTACTGGTATCAATCTTCATTTTTTTGACATATTCGCTCAATTCGCTGGCCAGAAACCGGATGCCTTTTTTGGTTTTATTGTCGTTATATGCCGTTATTCTGCCCTCATCAACCCGCCGCTGCAGAGTCCTGGTGCTGACAGCCAGGATGGCGGCGGCCTCGTCTAAGCGTACCAGGACGGTCTGGTCGAGCTTTTCGCGTTTATAGGCGCTGATTTCCGGTCGTGTGATCCGCTCTTTCATAATTTTACTCCCTTGCTCAAGACCCGCCGGCCTTTTAGCTGGTGTTCTTCTCTGGTAAGCAAGCCCCACTGTGTCAACAGCTCGATGTGATACATGCGGTAGGTTGCACAGTCATGATAATCGTTGCGGCCGGCTTTGCGATCGTGTTCCCACAGGCCGAGCTCGTTTTTATATTCGGCGCATAGATGTTTGGCGTAGTCAGTCAACTCATTGTCCGGCGTGATCCCGGCGACCGGGCTTTCCAGTTGCTGCCTAGTATAACCGGAATAGAGAATAAAAGCTCCCGGGTCGTCCGGATGTAAAGCCAGCCTGCCGGCGAGCTCATCTTTATAGTAGTGAACATTCGGCTTGATCAGGTTCAGCCCGCCGGGGATCGGCTTGCTGGTGCCCGGCCAGGTGTCGATCGTTGTGTAGGATACCGGCTTGTCTTTTTTGCCAGTCCCTTTTAGGGCCTTGAACAGTGGATTGTTTTTGCAGAACTGATAAACCTCTTTCGTTCTGGAGTGTTTTGCCGGGGTTCCTGCTTTGCGCGTGCCGCCGGAATCGATCACGGCGGAAACAATTTTATATTTTTTTTCCTTGGCGTCGTACCAGGTGCGTGCGGCCAAGGTTTTTAAATCGGCAAACGACAGCAAAAAACCTTTACTGACCAGCCAGCTGGTGACCTGGCCGTTTTGATCGGCGTAGCCGATGGCCGATACCTCGTAATAAAAACCATTTTGCTGCGTGTCTACTTGCAACGACAAACAGGCAATCCCCAGCGGCACCAGATAGCGAGGACGGTCGTCGCAGAGGGCGAGGATATCTTTGTAATTTTCTGTGGACTTCGTGAGTTCGAGGTCTTTTACCTGATAGCCGTTGGTAAAGGCGACTTTGTCTGAATGTTTATCGGTTTTGGACTTGACATAAGCCACGCCGATCTCTTTGAGCGGGACCAGGGGCAGGACAAAGGCGCTCATGTGGTAGCCGACGCTTTCGGGGTGGCTGATGTCGGCCCCCTGGGTGACGACCCATCGGCCGGAGTAATAGGATTGTTTGCGTTTTGTTTCATCCATCAGGCAACCGCAGGCGGGGCAGCTGAGGTTGCAACCGTCACGCTCGACGTCTTTGACGGTGGCGTCTTCCGGGATATCGAGGCTGGTTTCGTCGGGGTTGATCAGTTCGTCGCAGTCGGGGCATCGGAGGTGATATTTTTTTGTCTGCTGGGCTTCCTCGGTGGCGAGGCTGTAGATTTTCCGCTGTCGGCCGGGTGTGCTGGCATAGACATCCTTTGAGCGGGTGCGATCATCACGGCCACGCTTTTTCAGCAGGGTGAGTGCGTCGGTGCCTTCCTTGGTGGATTTTTCGAATTTATCGATTTCATCGCCGATATTGAGAGCGCCGAAATAGGAAGCCATCGAGGTGGGGCTGTTGGACCACGCCGGGAATAAGCGGATGCCGTGGTTAAAGCGAATGGTGCCGCGCTTGGTGTCGTCGTCGTATCTGGACAGATAGCGTGCCAGGCGACCGGGGCGACCGAAAGCGTCGGTGGCCTTGAGCACGGGGATAATACGGTCGGCCATCGCTTTTTTAGCTTCGGCTTCGGTGGGCATGAGCCAGAAGATATTGCCGGACTTACTGCCCTGGTCGATTTTATGCCCCATGGTATTGAGTAAAATCTGCGTTTTGCCGCCACGCTCGGGCATGCAGATGTAAACTTCGCGGACATGGGGCAGGCTGATGGTGTCCATGATCTCAACAGTATGGGGCAGCATAGTTTCATCCCATGCTCCGGGCGTGCTGTCTATTTCAGTGACGCGGCGATAGCGGCGAGCCCATTCGGAGATGGTAATTTTTTCGGGCGTGCGCATGCGGCGACGCAGAGCGCGGGATGGGCGCCCCTGGAAGTGCTGCCCACCACAGTGGTGATAGGCTGGAATAGGTTTGGTGGTGGGGGGAATCAGCTGCATCTGGCCTTTCCTCTCAAATCATCCATTAACAACTCCATCGAAGTTGAAAATTATCTGCCTGTCTTCTTCTCCAAATCTTCTATCTAAATCTAAAACCGTTTCATACCCCCTAAAACCAGGATTATTCCCTTTGCAGCGACTATCCCAGCCCAGCATTGTTTGCCACAGGTCGGGAAACTCACGGCGCAACGTTCGCAGTTCGCCCAACCGTTGCAAGGGGCAGCAAAAGCAACTCACCCTTCTAAAATGGTCATACAGCCCTCCCCAAGTAAAGCCGTGGTGCTGGCATATTTGCAATGCCTCGGCCTCGTCAATGTCCCATTCGATTAACGGATAGCGCTGCTTTATGTCCTGCCCCGAAATAGATCCAGCCCGGTGAGCTTCATCGGCAGCAAAGCCGATGCATGATAATGGATCATCTATAATCTTAAGGTGCCGCCTGATTGCATTTACTTTTTCTCGCGTACACCATCGCCGCATTGGAGAGGGCCAGCCGTTGCCAAGGCGATGGACTTGCCCTTTGTTGGGTCCTTTTTTTGCGATAATTGGCCGGTCAAATAGCCAATAGTCAAACGGTTCGCGGGGCGTCAAACTCACAATTTTCAATCCTGTATATTGCTCAAACTTGTCCCAGTGCTCAAGCATCGCCGGGAACTCCCATCCGGTGTCAAAAGCAATCACCGAATGTATGGCTTCTCCCTTTTCGAGCATCAGCAAAGCCATGGCCGTTGAGTCTTTGCCGCCAGAGAAAGAGATAACCTGGTTCATATTTCATTCCCCCGGGGTTCGATCTCGATATCCACTTCGCTGCTGTTGGCAATGTCGTTGCAGCCGTCGGTAATAGACTGGTCGATAATGGCTTGGCCGGCGGCGATCCGGTCGAGGTTGCCGCCGACGGCGTGGATGAAGGTGGCGATATTTTTTGTCAGGCGGCCGGCGATGTTGTCGCGGGTGAGGGCGGCCCAGGTGCAGACGGTGAGATCGGCTTCTTCGCGGCTGATCCAGTTTTTATCGAGCTCGCGGCGTTCGTGATCGCGTTTCATTTCTTCACGATCGGCAGAGGCGATAGCTTTGCGGGTTTCGGATTCTTCGCGGGCGGCGGAGAGATCGGTGGCGCTGCCTCTGGTATCGACGTCGAGCTGCTGGCCATACTGAAGAACTTGATATCGGCTGATGGTTTTGTCGCGGTGGATCTGTGGAAATCCGGCTTTGCAATCTTTATAAAATTTGTCCTGCCCGACTTTGTAGCCCTGGGACTGGAGCCAGTTGAGGGCTTGTTTGCGGTTAGCGAAGCGTTCGCCTTCGGGGGCCGCGCTGGTGTCGGGAAAATATTTTTGTTGCAGGCGGCTGACAGTGGCTTCGTATTCTTCGCGGGTGGCGACCAGATCGGCTTTGGTGTCTTTGCCTGGGCGGTCATTGTAGGCGCGCATGGCGACAGTGCGACCGTTGTAGGCAATGGACAAATCGGCGGCATCTTCTTTGTTGGATTTGGCGGCCCGGTGGAGTTTTTCGAAGTCGGTTGTCATTTTTCCAGTTTTTGCCTTTGTTGTTGTTAAGCGGCCTGTTTTAAGTCAAACATTATGTCCCACCATTGTTTTCCACATATCAACACTGTTACCTTGCCCGCGTATTCCAGGATTTTATCGCACCGCTCAACTGGCCCCTTGTTCTGCCAATGTGCCCCCCGCAAGTTCTGCAATGCACATAGCCCTCGCTGTGCCCCCTCCAGCCCTTGCCAGTCTGTAAATTACTCCCGCCACAAAATGGGCAAGGTAACAATGAAATCAAGGCGGAATTGCTACTCTCGGCGGCCGTTTGTTGTCTCGGTTCGCTGGTCGGTCTCCATGCTTCAGTACCATCTGTGTTTTTCATAATTGCAATCCCCTTATTTCTGGCGTTATACCGCTCCGTCGCTCGGCTTAGTCTCTTCTGCATACCTTTCAGGATCATGCTTTTCCAATTTACCCAGCAAATACGCACCTTTCAGCGCCCATTTATGCAGTTCAATGTCATCGGGGTTCAGCATGTGCCGAGCCATGCGGTATAACAAGTCAATTAACTCGGAATTTATTTTGGCCTCTACTTTTTTCATCCGACTACCACTCTTTAAGTATTTACTGTCATCGATCATTCGCGATCACCTTTCCACAAATCCGGTTATCTATGATCATT
>WTCI01000250.1 GCA_013138655.1 Desulfuromonadaceae bacterium
TTGCCAATTGGGAACTCACGACCCCCTGTTACCAGAACGCCGCTCCCTTGAACTACCGGGGCGTACGGACAACTCCCCGGACGGGACTTAAACCCGTGTGATATTCAACTGTTACTGCGAACGGACAGTATATCTAATTGGTTGGGATTGAACATCTGACAACCGGCGGGTCGCGTCCCGCCAAACGCCTTCCTTTTTGTCCAAGCCAACTAAAAGGAAGCAAAAAGTGGCTTTTTTATTTCTGTTACCAGGGCTTGTAGGAACTAGGTCGCGGTAGGAATGCCGATTACTCGGCATCCCCCGCACAGATCCCAAGCATGCGGAATTACCGCACCGGGCTCCTGCCTCGGGTCGAACGCAGAAGCGTTGATGTTGCCTCTCGTACCCTGTCCAGTTCATTCAACGCTGTTTCCGACCTCTGTGTGTCGGTCACGGCCGTCTGTTCAGGGTTTCCCTTGGCCCAGGGCCTTTTCTCCACGAATTCCGCCGGTGTTTGGCCTGCTTATCAGATTGAGCACCTTTGTTCGCTCGCTTCACAGATACTACGCCCCAGTCCGACTTCCCAAGTGCGTTCGTGTCGGGCATACGGCTACTGCCTTCTCCGACCGGACCGACCGTGATTCACGATCGGTCACTCTTGGGATCTCCCGGTTTCCGTGCATGGAGCTTGCGCACATGCCCTGGTTCTCCGACTCCGTGGGTCCGGTGACGTCACTAACGATAGCGCAACGCCTCGTAATGCCTTCCGTTCGATGACAGCTGGAGCGATTACAACGAACCGAGCATCACAATCAACTAATTTTCAAGTGATGCTCGTTGGGTCAGTGCGGGTGAAAAACAGCAAGCTCCGCGAAATTTAAGAAGTTTTCGTCTTGTCAGCCAGGGTTTTGATTGACAGCGGCTCGTCGCTTGCCTTAAAAGAAAACAGGTCGATTTTCGGACAGGAATCGGCGGGGAGGAGCAGCCACAAGCGCCGCAGGCGCAATCCCCAGAAAAGCAATTTCTTATCAGCATCAGCTATCAGCTCAGCATCAGCCCAGAGGGGATTATGATACGATCTTTTCTCCAGCATTCACCATTGGCCAGAGACGGGCGGAAACAGTTTTTGTCGGAGAAGCCGAAGTGAGGGACATGGCGGATAATGTGGCTCGCTGGATGGAGGAGGCGGCGCGCGAGCCGACGTATCTCTATCCTTGGGGTTCACTGGAAGCTGACATTGAAAACAAAGGGCTTGAAACTCTCCCGCTTGTTGGGTACGGGAGTCTCGTCAATCCCGATTCGGCTGCAGTTACGATCAGGGACAGGATGGGGCGAACAGGTCTTTCGGTCCTTTCATATGGGGTACGTCGGATTTTCAACTACGTAATCCCGGAGGGCCACATGCGTTACGATCCGCCAACCAACCCTCGCGCCCGTGCGGCGTTGAATGTCCGGTTCACCGGCGCCATCAATGACACTGTCAACGGGTTGCTTCTTGAGATCTCACTGCGGGATATCCAGCGGTTACGCGAGCGGGAAATCGGCTACGACCTATACCCGGTAGCCTGTGTGGAATGGAAAAATCCGGAAGCCGTGCCGTTCACGGGGTACATTCTGGTCTGCCCCGATGAGGAGCGGGCAGGTGCGATACGAACAGACAGCGAAATTGAGCCGCACCGAAAATACTATGAAATCTGCCGGAGCGGCGCGACTCAAATGGGAAAGGATTTTCTGAAAGTCTGGTTGACCAACACCTACCTTGCCGACGGAGTCACGCCGGTCGAACAGTGGGAAAAAGAGAAATTCCCGGAGGTACGGAAAGAATGATTCCCAGCAGGTTTGTGATCTGTAGCATGACCCTTTGGTGATTTGGAGTGTTTCTAGTGGAAGCAACCTTCCCATTTGTTGATTTTTTTGTCGGATTCTGGTCTCCAATAAAGGACTTCCTCATAACCTATGTCTGGTATCTGGTGGTCATCGTCGCGGCGTTCAGCTACTGGACGATAAAATTCCGGCGGTGGGCCATCGAAGCGGAAAGCAGACCTACCCTTGCCCCGATAATCACGAAAGGCGGTAAGGCGGCCGAGCTGGGCAGTGAAGCCGGGATGATCGTGAGCGCCCATCTGAACTCGATTGCTGAAACGTACCAACGCATAAAGGATATCGGCGGTACCCGTTTTGTCAGGGAGGCGGTTGGCCGTGAGCTCCAGGAGATAGTGAATCTTATGGAGACCTACACTCACCTCGATCTGGCCAAGGAACGCGGAAAGGAACAGGAGCATCTGATCAAGGAAGAGCTCGTGATCACGGCCGGCGGATATCAGATTCCCGTTGGGGCTCTTGTCAATCTCTTTCTGACGCTGTTCAAATTGATCTGGATTCCATACCGAAAACGTTATGAGAACGCGCTGATCAGGCTTACGCTGATATCCTCCGGCGACCAGACGCAATTGCTCGTCTACCGACAAAGAAGGACGATATCTCAGGTAAATGAAGGGGCCGCCTCCAAAGGCAACAAAGCGGAAAGCGCGAGGGAGGTGCTAACCAGAACGGTGGAAACCAAAAACCTTTCCGACCTGTCCAATCTGCTCCGTGATGCGGCATTCATGATTCTCCAAGTGCACAGCGAAAAACATTCCGGCATGCGCTGGCTCAGACGGAGGCGGTTTGTGGATGGACTTGATCGTGTTGACGAGTACCTCCGCACGGGAGATCGGGAAGCCATGGACCGGGCAAAGCAGAACTTTCAACTTGCGGTCGATGTCGGTCCCGATCGGGATAACTATGAAGTGCTATATGTGCACGGGTCTCTGCTTATGCTTGAGCGCCAGCCCGAAACCATTCAAATGGCAATCACCGAATTCAAACAAGCATTGGAGCTCATTGGAAAGGACAACAACGACAAGGTGAGGGTCTCGAGGATCGAGGCTCTGATACACAGCGGACTGGCCTTCTGCCATGTTCAGCAGATTCACCGTTTGGCAAAGAGTAAGGAGGAGGTCAAGAAGCTTGCAGAGTATCATGCAGATGAAGCAGTCAGAATTTGGCAAGAAATGGTCGGCGAACCGATACAACCGCTAATCCTGTCACGCCGATTCTTGGCCCGTGTCGTGGACGAGGGTCCCCCTGAGCCCGCCTTGCGTGCCACGGTTGCAGAGCGATATCTGGAGGCTACTCCTGACATAATTAATGCTATCGAACAGCAGCCGGGTAACTGGACGTTTTACAATATGCTGGGCTGGCTGCTGATGAAGGTGACCGAATGGGACCTGGATGTCGAGATGAAACAGCTGGATGAAGTGCCGGGGGACAATCTCGCCAAAGCTGCCGAATGGTGCCTCAAGCGGGCCAGTGAGCTGAACCCGTCCAACAAACTGAGTCCAGCCAATCTCTGTCTCCTTTATTCCGCTCCGTATTTTCGAGAAGGCAGAACGACAGGAAAGGACGGAGAAAAAGAGCAAGAGAAGACAAAGTACAGGAATTGGTGCCGGTATTACGGCAAGAAGGCTCTGGCCCTCGATCAGAAATACGTCAACGGACATCGCGATCTTGCCATCGGCCTGATCCGGTACGGCGATCATCAGATCGGCGACGAGGCCCACAAATATTTCATCAAGGCGATGGAGCTTGCCGATGCCCCAGAGAAGGATTACGAGCTCATTAGTGACATTCAGCAGACGCTGGCCGAGTGCAGCGTGAGCAAAAAGCTGAGAGAAGAGTGGGCCAGACCAGACATCAGGGTTTTTGATCCCAAGAGTCCTCCTTCAGCGGGAGAAGACAAATCAGACTTCGGGAGCGAGGCTGAAAAATGACAGTAAACCGAATAAAGCCGGAAAGTCCGCAAAGGCTCTGAAAGCTAAGAAGGGGTGAAGTGGGACCAACTCACGGGGTGAAGAGGGGGATTGAAGTTGCCGTCTTGCATGCCCGACCCAATTGACTTTCCAAGTACGTAACTTTCGTTGCCCTACGCGAAGGAGGAAAAGCTAGATGACTGAGAAGACTGCAAGCACGCAAACTGACACACCACTCGCTAGTGATGTCACCAGTCAAACTAGCGGAGCAGTTGTTGGCGCCAGCGGAGGTGGACGAGGTGGTGGCGATGTAGGCCCTGGAGCAGCGCCGCCGCACACCAACAGATATGGTGCAGTCGTTGCGTCAATCATAGCGATCGCCCTGCTGCTAGGTTTCTGGTTCTGGCGTTCTATTGGGAGTGGCTCCGGAGCAGAAGAATATCCAGTCTCCTGGTTCATCATCATTGCAGCAATTCTTGGCTCGATAGTGAATGAGCCGTTTCGTCAAGGAGAGCCCCATCAATACACATATGGATGGATCGCGGCCTATATTTCTTGGAAAAGTGCCGTCTCCGTAGTGTTTGCTTTTCTCCTTTACCTGATGGCTGTTGGCGGTCTAATAGGCGGTGACATGTTCCCGCGCTTTGTGCAGACCACACTTCCATACGGCGAACATTGGAACATGACGAACTTCGTTACGGCAGTTAAGCCGGAATCCTACAAAGACGTCGCAAAGATACTAGTTTGGAGCTTTATTGCCGGCTATTCGGAAAAATTCGTTCCTAATCTCATCGGCCAAATATTGAAAACCTCTGAGGGTAAAGCCGAAAAATAGATAGGTATAACCCGTCATTCAAGTGGACGCGCTAAAGCGCGCCCCTTAATTCACACGTTAGGGATCAAAAGGACTCCTAAATCCTTGAGATTACGAACTTAAAAATTTCCGCAAATGGGTAAAGATAGTATGAACGTGGCGAGTTCCCGGAAATCGACTGATGCCCAGCCAGCGGGTGTGCAGCCGTGGGGGACGGTTGTAACCTGCTATTCGGCGGTCGATCGGTTTTTCCCGGCCTGCGGCCTGTTCGACCTGACCGAGGGGATTTACCACGGCAACCCCGAGCTGCCGTTCGAGCAGGCCCAGGCGAATCAGCACGACTATCTGCTGGGTCAGGTGCAGTGTGGGGAGGGCGGCCGCTTGCTGGACATCGGCTGTGGGTACGGGACGCTCCTCCAGCGGGCCCGGCACCGCGGTGCCGTCGGGGTCGGCATCACGGTCAACCCAGAGCAGGTCTGCCACTGCCGCCACAACGGTCTCGACGTCCACCTGCTCGACTACCGAGCAGTCCCCAGGGAGTGGGATAGGATGTTCGACGGGCTGATCGCCAACGGGTCGATTGAGCACTTTGTCCAGCCAAACGACGTGGCGACCGGACGGGTGGACGATGTGTACCGACATCTGTTCGCCACGGTCCATCGGCTGATCGATCCGGCATCCCCGGCCCGGCGGTTCACCACGACTACGATCCACGTTCTTCGGAAGCCGTCGGACCCATTGGCGCTGTTGCACAGTCCGTTCACCTTCCCCCGGGGGTCGGACGACTTTCACTGGGCGGTGCTGGAGCAGGGGTGGGGCGGGTACTACCCCGAGCCTGGACAGCTGTGGCGGTGTGCAAAAGGGTACTTCGACCTCGTCGAGGAGGTAGACGGGACCGAGGATTACCGCCTGACCTCGGAGGAGTGGTTGCAGCAGGTCCGCCGGGCGCTGCTGTCCCCTCGGATGGTGACGATCGGTTTGCGTTCGCTGCCGGTCTTCGTCCGTGCCCCGCGGCAGTTCCTGACGCTGCTGTTGGGTTTTTTGTCCAGCCAGTCGTGGAACTGGCAGTTCCGGCCGCCGAACCCGCCGACACGGCTGCTGCGGCAGACATGGGCTTACCGGGAGCGATCGTGACCGCAAGTTATGATGCTTCCCATCGCAATCAGCCAATTTTGAAAAGGAGAAACTTGATGAAAAAAAACGTTTATGCAATTTCCTTGGTTATTCTAAGCGCAATATGTCTCATGCCTCTTTCTGCCTTAGCGCATACGGGGGTCGGTGGAACAACGGGATTCGGCTCCGGCTTTGGTCATCCCATTGGAGGAGCTGACCACCTGCTTGCAATGCTGGCGGTTGGGTTATGGGCAGCGCAAATGGCTGGGCGCGCAATTTGGGCAATACCCAGTGCTTTTGTCATCGTGATGATCCTGGGTGGTATCCTCGGTATTTCCGGCATTCCTGCTCCATACGTTGAAGAGGGAATTTTGCTTTCGGTTTTAGTATTAGGTATCCTGATCGCAACCGCTTTTAAGTTTCCGCTGGCTATCAGTGCGCTCATTGTCGGCATTTTTGCAGTGTTTCATGGTCATGCGCACGGAACCGAAATGCCGTTAGCAATCGGTGGGCTTTCCTACAGTATCGGATTTTCTATTGCAACAGTTTTATTGCATGCGTTCGGTATAGCTATAGGTGTTGCCTTACAAAAGCTTAATATCGAAAAAGTTGTCCGTTTTGCAGGTGGGGCGATAGCAATTAGTGGAATCTACTTGGCTTTAGCATAAGAAAACCTAGGAGTCTGTCGGGCTATCCGGGCCAAGCAGCCGAATTTCGCGAATCGCTCGGTGGTACTCCCTCGATGATCGGTTCATAATTTATCCTGAGAAATTTAACCAAAAAGTCAAAGAAAAGGCTGCATTGTCAAAATGACAACGGCAAATTTCAAAGATCATTTTTCAGGTAATGCAGGCAACTATAAGAAATATAGGCCTGTGTACCCAGATGGATTTTTTGTATATTTGGCATCAATCGCACCTTCATCCGAGGTGGCATGGGACTGTGCAACAGGCTCAGGTCAGGCTGCTGAGAAATTGGCACAACATTTCTCAACGGTTATCGCAACCGATGCAAGTAATGAGCAAATACAGAATGCTAAGCTATCCAAAAATATTTTTTATAAGGTAGCTCATGCGGAGGATGCTCCTATTACCTCAAATACGATTGATTTAATTACTGTAGCTCAAGCATTACATTGGTTTGACCCAAAATTATTTTTTTCTGAGGCAAGAAGAGTACTGAAAAGCAATGGGATCATAGCCGTTTGGTCGTACAATCTCCTCTCTTTGACACCGGAGTTAGATGAAATAATAGAAAAATTTTATAAAAAAATTATTGGCGCTTATTGGCCTGCAGAAAGGCGGCTGGTCGAAGATGGCTATAAAAATATTACATTTCCATTTACAAAAATTACCTGCCCGGTTTTTAGCATGTCAGCCGAGTGGTCGTTAGAGGAATTGCTGGGCTACATAAGCACTTGGTCAGCTGTGAAATTGTACCGTGAAGACAAAGGCTCAAGCCCTATTGACATCATCATAAATGAACTTTCAAAAAACTGGGGCGAGCCTTCCCGTCGTCATAAAGTTTCTTGGCCTCTGTCTGTAATAATTGGGGAAAATAGCAGATAACGAATAAGGATAGATCGCGGTTCACGCGCGATCTATCCTTATTCGTTCGGCCCCAAGATTGAAGGAGGGTTCGCCGAACCTCATAGGGGATGCGACAAATCCGAGGTGGATGAAATGCCAGGTCAAATAATGGGCTACTACAGCGCGCGCAAAGCGAAGCTCCTGAAGGATTTTAACCGTACCTCTGTGTTGATAGAAGCCTCGCTTATCGCACGCTACGGCAAGGAATTCACCAGCACGCTGCAGAGAGATGTCCGCAAGGAATATGAGAAGCTCATCCCGGAGATTCCCTACATTAAAGGGTCGCGCGCAAGACTGCTCAATAGTTTTCTTCTCATCACCGCCCAAGAGCTCGCGGCCTATAAGGCGATGAAGAAACATGGTAA
>WTCI01000003.1 GCA_013138655.1 Desulfuromonadaceae bacterium
CGCTGACGAACCGGTTTCCGCTCTCGACCTGTCGGTCCAGGCACAGATCCTCAACCTGCTGCAAGAGATCCAGCAGGAGCATCATCTCAGCTACCTGTTCATTGCCCACGACCTGGCGGTCATTGAACATGTCAGCGATCGAATTGCCGTGATGTACCTGGGGAAAATCGTCGAGTTGACTGCGGCCGACGACCTCTATCGCAACCCACGCCATCCCTACACGGAGGCACTGCTCAACGCGGTTCCGATCCCCGATCCGGAACAGCCGCGGCCGGCCCCGCCGGCCGGGGAAATCCCCTCGCCGATCAATCCTCCCAGCGGTTGCTATTTTCACCCACGCTGCCCTTACGCCGATGCCATCTGTAAAAAGGAAACTCCCCAATTAGTGGATCAGGGGAAAAACCATCTAGCCGCCTGCCATCACAGTGCCCAGGTCGGTCATCATTTGCGCCACAAAACCACGGCTTGACACAATTGTGCCATCAATGACACAATTCGGAATCTTTTTGACAGCCGAAGGATTCCAACATGCCGCACGCTAAAGCAACCGGCCCAATCACGACGATTCGGGAGCGTTGCAAAAAATGCTACGCCTGTGTGCGTAACTGCCCGACGAAAGCAATCGGCGTCACCCAGGATGCAACCGAGGTCATTCACCACCGCTGTATCGGCTGTGGCAAGTGCATCCAGGTCTGCTCACAACAAGCCAAGGTGATCGCCGATGCCACTACCGAAACTGAGCTGCTGCTGCGTGGCAAACAACCGGTTGTTGCCGTGCTCGGTTGTTCTTTCCCGGCCTTTTTTTATGATCTTGACCCGGCACAAATGGTCACTGCCCTGAAAAAGCTTGGCTTTGATGAAGTCCTTGAAGGAACCGCCGGGGTTGAATTAATTGCCCCGGAATACCGCGAAATGATCGGTCAAAAGCTCGACTATCCATTAATTTCCAGCCACTGTCCAACGGTTGTCGACCTGATTGAACGCCATCATCCCACCCTGTTGAAAAACCTGGTTCCGATCGTTTCACCCATGGTCGCCATCGGCCGTTTTATCAAAGCCCATCGTGGACAGGACACCCATGTCGTTTACATCAGCTCCTGTATCGGTGGGAAATTTGAAATTAACTCCGAGCCGGTCAAGGGGGCAATCAATACTGTTTTGACTTACCGGGAGCTGAACCGCATGCTCCACGAGAAAAAGATCGACCCCCGGCGGCTCGGAAAAACTCCGTTGTCCGGTTTGTCAACCAGTACCGGACGCAGCTTTTCCATCGTCGGTGGACCTTTTAATAACTTCGGTATTGTCAACAACGGCCTTGACCCGAACTTTGTCTCGACAGTCGGCGAAGAAGCCGGCATGGAGGTTATTCACGATCTGGCTGCAGGGCGGATCTCCCCGCAATATGTCGATGTCCGTTTCTGTAACGGTGGCTGCATCGGTGGACCCGGGCGCACCAACCGATTGACGTCTTTTACGAAGCGCAACCTGATCATCGATTATTTGCATCGGAAGATTCCCTATCAACCGGCCGCCCATTACCTTAAAGCACCTGAACAACTGCAACTGGATCGTCAGTTTTCCAATAAACAACACCAGCTTGAACGTCCGAACGGTGACGTGATCCGGCGCATACTCAACGAAACCGACAAATTTACCGAACAGGATGAACTGAACTGCGCCGGTTGCGGCTACGCAACCTGTCGCGAGCATGCGATAGCCATCTACCAGGGGCTCGCTGACACCCACATGTGCCTCCCCTACTCGATGCGCCGCCTGGAAAAAGATCGTACCAACCTCGAACAGAAGTACGACCTGGCCCGTCGAGCCCTCGACCAGGAGTACGCCGGAACAACCATCATCGGCAGCGATCCACGTACCCAGGGTGTTCTACATATGATCAAACAGGTCGGCCCGACACCGACATCAGTATTGATCCGTGGGGAAAGCGGCACCGGAAAAGAACTGACCGCCCGCGCCATCCATGAAGCCAGCCAAAGAGCCGACAAACCACTGGTGACTGTCAACTGTACAACGCTGACCGACAGCCTGCTTGAAAGTGAATTGTTCGGGCACAAAAAAGGCTCTTTTACCGGTGCAGTCTCGGACAAAAAGGGATTATTCGAGGCGGCGGACGGCGGCACCATCTTTCTTGATGAAATCGGTGATATCACCCCTAAACTGCAAGCCGAACTCTTACGTGTCCTCGACAGCAGCGAAATCAAACCGGTCGGCAGTAACAGGGTCAAAAAAGTTGATGTACGGGTCATCGCTGCGACCAACAAGCCCCTCGAAGATGGGATCAGCAAAGGCTGGTTCCGCGAAGATCTGTTCTACCGCATCAATGTTTTTACCATCACCCTGCCACCGCTGCGCAACCGATTGAATTCCTTGCAACAATTGGTTGATCATTTGCTCAATCACGCAGCCCGCCGGCTGAATAAGACCATTCATAAAATTGATCCACAGGCCAGACAGGCATTGATGTGCTACCACTGGCCGGGGAACATCCGTGAACTACAGAATATTATTGAACGTGCCGTTGTCCTCTCCCCCGACCAGGTCATCCACCTGGAACAGCTACCGGTCATCTTCGGTGAACTGCTCCGTCAACAACAGGGAAGCATCACCTCTGGAGAATCGGGATTACGTCACCAGCGCGACCAACAACTGGGTAAAGTTGAAGCTGATTTGCTGATCCATTATCTGCGTGAAACCGATGGCAATGTTTCTGCCGCAGCAAAACTCGCCGCCATCCCACGCCGAACCTTTTATCGCATGCTGGAACGACAGAAGATCGACAGACAAAGCTATCGGCACAAAAAGAAAACTGTGTCATTCTGAGCACAAACCACAAGATCATGTGCCATATATGACACATGATCTTGTGGCCCATTTGGGCAGTGATAAGACCAAACCTGCCCTGCCCTGACATTCTCTGTGCCATTCATGGCACAATTGAGCACTGCGCCAAAACAGCATTCTCACCTAATCAGGTCTTTTCAGTGCGATTATTCCCTTAATTTAAAATTGGCATAAACATTGCTGGATATTTGACTAAATGCATAGGGATACACTCCCGTTCCCGCCCGAACGGACAAGCAACATCCCTCTTTCGCCGTCAAGGACCTCTCTCCCCTTGACGGCGTTTTTTTGATTTTTTTGCGGTCGCAATGCGTACCCATCTGCGTTAGCAGATTAGTGCCTTGATCCTGCAGTCACACGACCTGGATGAAAGTCTCGCGCAACTTCAGAAAAACCGATTTAGTTCAAAAAAAGCCGGGTCCATGACGACCCGGCTCCATTTCACGGCAGCAAAAAGAGTCTATTCAAAAACCAGTAACAGATCACCCTGATCAACCTGATCCCCTTCACCAAAGATCAGTTCCTTGATCACGCCATCCTTCTTGGCCTTGATGTTGGTCTCCATCTTCATCGCATCGGTGACTAACAACACCTCCCCTTCCTTGACCTCGTCACCGACATTGACCATCATCTTGAAGATTTTACCCGGCATCGGCGCACCGACCTCTTTCCCGTTTTCCGGATCGGCCTTGACATGACTGCTTTCATCCAGTTCCGCTGAATCGTCTTTCACCGTTGCCGAACGCGGTTCACCGTTCAACTCGAAGTAAATATTGCGGGTACCATCCTCACGGACCCGGCCGATGGCGTTGAGTTTTACAATCAGGGTTTTACCCGCTTCAATATCGATGACCACCTCGTCACCGACATCCAAACCATAGAAAAAGGCCGGGGTCGGTATCACAGAGGTGTCGCTGTACTCCTGGCGAAAGCGGTCGAACTCCTCGTAAACACCGGGATAAAGAACTGCGGAGAGCACATCCTCATCGCGCACCTGGTGACCGAGTTTCTTTTCCAGTTCATCCTTTTTCAGCACGAAGTCGACCGGCTCGAGCAGGTCACCCGGCCGGCAGGTCAGCGGCTGCTCCCCTTTGAGAATGATCTTCTGCAGCTTTTCCGGGAAACCGCCATACGGTTGGCCGATCATCCCCTTGAAAAAGTCGACCACTCCCTGCGGGAAGGCCAGATCGGAGCCTCGCTCAAAGACATCCTCCGGCTCCAGGTTGTTCTGCACCATGAACATCGCCATATCGCCGACGATCTTCGAAGACGGGGTTACCTTGACCAGGTCGCCGAACATATCGTTGACCTTCCGATACATCTCCTTGCACTCTTCCCAGCGGTGGCCAAGCCCCAGCCCCTCAACCTGCGGCTTGTAGTTGGAGTACTGACCACCGGGGATCTCGTGGAAATAAACCTGGGCGGTCCCGCTACGCAGCTCCGACTCGAACGGTGCGTAATAAGTCCGAACGGTCTCCCAGTAGTTGGCCAACTGCTGCAGGCCGTCCATATTCAGCTTCGGATCCCAGATGGTCCCCTCCAGGGCCGCCAGCAGCGCGTTCATATTCGGCTGGGCAGTCAGTCCGGAAACCGAAGAGAGCGCCGAGTCGACGATATCACAACCGGCCACGGCAGCCATCAGCAGCATGGCACCACCGTTGCTGGAGGTATCATGGGTATGCAGATGGATCGGCAAACCGATCTCCTGCTTCAGAGCCTTGACCAGTTTTTCCGCGGCAAAGGGTTTGAGCAGACCGGCCATATCCTTGATCGCCAGGATATGCGCCCCCATCTTCTCCAACTCCTTGGCCATGTTGACATAGTACTCCAACGGGTACTTGTCACGTTTCGGATCAAGAATATCACCGGTATAACAGATTGCTGCTTCGCAGATGGCACCACTCTTGTTGACCGCCTCCATCGCCACCTTCATACCGGTGGTCCAGTTCAGCGAGTCGAAGACGCGAAAGACATCAATGCCGCATGCAGCCGCCTTGGCGACAAACTCCTGTATGACGTTATCCGGATAGTTGGTATAGCCGACCGCGTTGGAGCCACGCAGCAGCATCTGAAACAGAATGTTCGGAATCTTGTTCCGTAACCGCTCCAACCGCTCCCAGGGATCTTCCCGCAGGAAACGCATGGAAACATCGTAGGTCGCACCGCCCCACATCTCCAGAGAGAAAAGTCCGCCACCCAGATGCGCGGTCGCCTCGGCAATCCGGTCCAGGTCATAGGTACGAAAACGGGTCGCCATCAGCGACTGGTGAGCATCACGCATGGTGGTGTCGGTAATCAGCAGCTGCTTATGCTGACGTGCCCACTCAGCCAACCCCTTGGCACCCTTTTCCCGCAGGATATCGCGGGTGCCGCGTGGATGTGCCTGTCCGTAGGGAATTTCCGGGACATCGGCTTCGCGCAGGTTCTTGTAATGCAGCGCTTTCTCCGGAGCAATCCCCGGATAGCCGTTGACCGTTGTATGCCCGATAAAGTTGAGAATCTTGTTGGCACGGTCCTTCTTGATCCGCAGATCAAACACCTCCGGGTGATTATCGAGGAAGGAGGTATCGCAGTTGCCTTCCAGAAAAACCGGGTGCGTCATCACCTTTTCGAGAAAGCCGATATTCGTTTTGACACCACGGATACGGAATTCCTGAAGAGCACGATGCATGATGCGGGCCGCACAACGAAAACTTAACCCCCAGGTCGACACTTTAACCAGCAAAGAATCGTAGTGCGGGGTAATGTATGCGCCGGCGTAACCGGCCGCTGCATCCAGACGCACACCAAAACCGGCGGCCGTCCGGTAAGCTTTGATGGTCCCGAAATCAGGAGCGAAGTTGTTGTTCGGATCTTCGGTGGTAATCCGTGACTGGATTGCGTAGCCACGCAGTTCGATATCTTGCTGGCTTTTGATACCGATTTCCGGATCAGACAGCTTTTTCCCCTCGGCAATCAGGATTTGTGCCTGAACCAGGTTACGCATGGTCACCAGTTCCGTCACGGTATGCTCAACCTGAATCCGCGGATTGACCTCAATAAAATAGAATTTTTCATCCTTATCTATCAAAAACTCAATAGTTCCGGCATTGACATAATCAACCTCTTTAGCAATTTTCAGGGCATAGTCGCAGATTTCCTCCCGCTTCTTTTTTGTCAGGTAGAGCGATGGCGCAATCTCGATCACCTTCTGGTGGCGACGTTGAATCGAGCAATCACGCTCGTAGAAATGCACCAGGTTGCCGTGCTTATCCCCGAGAATCTGCACCTCGACATGCTTTGGATTTTCTATATATTTTTCAAGAAAAACCGTGGCATCGCCAAAAGCAGCCTGTGCTTCGGAAGCGGCACTACGCAACCCATCAAGCAACTCTTTCTGGCTCTGAGCGACGCGCATCCCCCGACCGCCGCCGCCGGCACTGGCCTTGACAATGATCGGATAGCCGGTTGCCTTGGCAAAGATCAGGGCTTCTTCTTCGGTCTTGATCGGATTTTCGGTTCCGGGGACGATTGGGACACCGGCAGCAACAGCAACCTGGCGCCCGGAAATCTTGTCACCCAGGCGCCGCTGAATTTCCGGAGTGGGCCCGATAAAGGCAATTCCGGCCCGCTCACAAGCTTCAGCAAATTCAGCATTCTCCGACAAAAAACCGTAGCCGGGATGGATGGCATCAACGTCCTTTTTACGCGCCAGATCGATAATTTCATCAATCCCTAAATAAGCATCGACCGGACCCTTCCCTTTCCCAATCTGGTAGGCTTCATCAGCCTTATAACGGTGCAAAGACAAACGATCTTCTTCAGAGTAGATCGCCACCGTTGCAATCCCCAATTCGGTACAAGCGCGAAAAATTCGAATCGCAATTTCACCGCGGTTAGCCGCCATTATTTTTTTGAACTTTGTTCCACCCATTGCCTTATCCTCTCATCAAATATAATACGATTTATAAATTTGTGATTTTTTGAGATGGCTAAAAAAATTCACTAAAACTAAATTTTAATAATAAAATCAAAAACTTACGTGAATATCATGATGACATAGGTACAAAAAAACCAACAACAAGTCAAGTTAGAATAGTGTTCTATTCTTATTATATCCGGCGCTGCTATAATGCTCTAAACCTGTTGAAAAGAACAACATGATGTGAATCCAAACAATTACACGAAATATAATTGATGATTCGAGTTATGCATTTTACTCAAGTTGAACTTTGATTGGGCGCATGCAAAACGAGACAAAAAGCTTAAAGACTTTTTTCGACAGGATCAACAGGATTAAAATCTGATAGTCAACCTAAAAAAAAGAAAAAGAAAAAAAGAACAAGATCTGCCTTTGATTTTGATCCTAAAGCTTATATCCGTTCTTATCCTGTTGATCCTGTCAAAAAAATTTAGACTATGAATGATTATTTTCGCAATGGAATTACTGTCGCCCAAGACTTAGTGGGTTTTCAGGGGGAGGGGGTATGTATCAGGCCCTGATATCGAGACGGGTGATCCCGGAGGAGATCATGTTGCCGGAGGAAGAGGAATCAGGAACAACCGAGCGGTCAGCGGCGGAAATATATACTATTTCTAATGTTTATTATGGAGAACCTCTTGCTGAAGATGTTCCACGTATGCTAATTTACGTCAATGAAATGACGCTTCACCCTGGAGGCTGCCAATGCCACAGACAGCGCAAATCCTGCTGATTGATGACGAACTGGAAAGCTGCAAAGCACTCTCCCTACTCTTAACAGGTGTCGGGTACCGTGTAGAAACCAGTCTTACCGGGGAAAAAGCCCTCTCTCTGCTAAAGAATCAGTCTTACGAACTGATTATCAGCGATCTGTTCCTACCGGGGGTCAGCGGCATCGACATCCTCAAGCAGGTGAAAGAAATTTCTCCGCAAACCTGCGTTATCCTGATTACCGGCAATGCCTCGGCAGAAACGGCTGTTGAAGCAATGAAGGAAGGCGCTTTCGACTACATCAGCAAACCATTCAACTTTGAAAGATTAAAAATACAGGTTGCCAAGGCGCTGGAAAAAAACCATCTGGTCATCGAAAACCAATACCTGCGCCAGCAACTTCATGGCCGTTATCGGTTTGACAACATCATTGGTACCAGCCAATCAATGCAGCAAGTTTTCACGCGGATGGAAAAGGTCGTCAACACCGACTCAACAATCCTGATTCTCGGGGCATCAGGAACCGGCAAAGAGCTGGTGGCCAAGGCGATTCACTACAACAGTCCGCGTAAAGACAAACCCTTTATCGCCATCAACTGCGGCGCCATCCCGGCGGAGCTACTTGAATCGGAACTCTTCGGACATACCAGGGGCTCATTCACCGGTGCCATTGCCGACAAACCGGGGAAATTTGAAGACGCCAATGGCGGAACCATCTTTCTCGACGAAATCGGCAACATGCCGGAGCGGTTACAAATGAAACTGCTCCGAGTATTGCAGGAACACGAATTCGAACGGGTCGGCTCAAGCCGCAAGATCCGACTTGACGTACGACTGATCTCCGCAACCAATGCCGATCTTCCTGAGCGAGTCAAAAACGGTCAGTTCCGCGAGGATCTCTACTATCGGCTCAACGTGATCCCGATTCTCCTGCCACCGCTCAAGGAACGCCGAGGTGACATCCCTCAGCTCACCCGCCACTTCCTCGGCAGAATCTGCAAAGAAATGCGTCGTCCGCTGATGGCCATCGATCGCAATGCTATGCGAGCCATTGAGTCTTACGACTGGCCGGGGAATGTCCGGGAATTGGAAAATGTCATTGAACGGACCGTGGCACTGAGCGACGGTGAGATCATCAGCTGTGATGACCTGCCTCCCGACATCGCCAAGGTGCAAAATGCCGCACCGCTGAACGACTCGCAAGTCACGAATGAGGGCATCGACATG
>WTCI01000182.1 GCA_013138655.1 Desulfuromonadaceae bacterium
AGATAGCGGTAGTCCCGCTCAGACGGCTGCGGCATCCCCGGTTCCACCTGGTTCTTGGCTCGATCATAAAAGAACTTAATCAGCGCGGTGCCGTGATGTTGCTGGATGATATCGATCAATTCCGGACCCAGCTTGTGCTCACGCGCCAGTTCGACCCCATCCTTGATATGCGAAGTCAGAATCAGAGCACTCATTGATGGAGCAAGCTTATCATGCCTGTTGCGCTGGCCACCGGCATTCTCGATAAAGTAGAGCGGCTTCTTGATCTTGCCGATATCATGATAATAGGCCGAAACCCGTGCCAACAGCGGATTTGCATTGATCGCCTCAGCCGCCGACTCAACCAGGTTGCCGACCAGGATCGAGTGATGATAGGTTCCCGGCGCTTCGACCATTAACTGACGCAGAATCGGCGAGTTCATATTCGCCAGTTCCAGCAGTTTAACATCGGTGGTGTATTTGAAAATCGCTTCAACCAGCGGAATGGTCCCGGTGACAAAAACCGTACTGAGCAGACCACCAAAAAGGCCAAAACAGATTTTCCAGAGTAACTGCAATTCGAACGAACGACCGGCCAGGAAATGGATGCCGATCAGCAGGGCGGCATTGGCTAATCCCACCCACATTCCGGCACGGTAAATACTCGAGCGTTCCTGACAATGACGAACGCCATGGGCACCGACCAGGCTACTGATAAAGGCCAATAGCACCATAAACAAACTGTTCCCGAACAACACCCCGACCAGAATCGAGCTGCTGATCGCAAACATCAGGGCCGTTTCAGAATTGAGGACGATCCGCACCAACATGGCCCCCAAAGCAAAGGGGATCGCGTAGAAATAAGCGGATGAATCGATGTAAGAAAAGGTATTTCCAAGCGCTGTGGCGATGAAAATTGAAACCTTGATCAGAACAAACAAGGCTAAAAACACCGCCGCTAAAAACAGTAGATCGCGCGAATCGGGACAAAATTTGCGAATATTTCTACGAGCAAAATAAAAACCGACATAGATCAACAACAGGATACAGACCAGCAAGCCCAAGGCGGTCGGCAAACTGCGATTGTCCCGTCCGGACGCGCGAATAGCACGCAGTCTGAGAATCTGGTCAGAGGTAACCCGCTCCCCCTCACGAACGATCATCTCCCCCTTTTTGACCTGGAAAAGAACCGGCTTAACCGCATCTCGCGCCTGCTGGCGACGCGCTTTCGTTTCCCCTTCGTTGTATGAAAGACTCGGCCGCAACTGCTGCTGAACCAGCTTTAAAAGTGTTTGTTGTTGAACGGAGGTCAGCCCGGAGATTTCACTCAGCAGCCTTTTCGCCTGCTCCATGGCTTCATTCAAGCCGATCGTTCGTGCAAGAAGTTTCTTCGGCAGGTCTTCACCGTTGGCCTGGTCACGCAGCAGAATCGGCTGTTCGCGGTCAACATTAAAAACCTGCAGGCTGGCAACGATCGGCCGGTCAAAAACCGGCAACAATAAATTGGCGACCGAGTCCGGGATGTGCTGATCAACCGGCAGTTTGAGCAAAGCCTGGAATTCAACCAGAGTCAGCGGCACACCGAAATCAGACTCTAACTGGGGCAGCAGGCCTTCATGATCGGGCATTTCGAGGGTATTTTGCTGTTCCAGCAGGAGGGTCAACCCGCGACGTATCCGTTCCACGGCCCGGGGACCGGCAGCGGTTTGATAATCATAAACAGGAGGAATTGAAACCCATGCCTCTTCTTGTTTGGCATGGGTTAGCGGAATGTCCTCAACGAGCAAATCACGCGGTGATTTGATGTCGCGGGAGGCGATATCTCCAGGAGCATGATAGTCGGGGATAAAACCACCCTTAGGGATGATAATCAATGTCAGCAGCAGGGCAACAGCAAACAACAGCCAACCCCTCAAATGAGGGTTACTGAGGTTCCGCAGGCCCTGAACACCATTGCCGAATATCGCGGCACGGCCTTGGCGCACTTTTTCCTGTTCTTCCTTGGTCATAAAACCTCACTGCCGCCTGGCGACAGAGCTCATCCGTTGAGTCGACGGTCCACTTTCAGCACCCGACGATCGGCCACCTGATAAGCCTGGACAATCGCCCGAACAATCGGGTGACGGACCACATCGACATCGGTGAAATAATTAAACGAGATTCCCGCAACCCCTTCGAGAATTTCAATGGCATGCAGCAACCCGGACTGGGCGTCCCGTGGTAGATCGATCTGGGTGATATCGCCGGTAATCACTGCCCGACTGCCGAACCCGAGGCGCGTCAGAAACATTTTCATTTGCTCAGCGGTGGTGTTCTGTGCTTCGTCAAGAATCACAAAGGCATCGTTCAGTGTCCGACCGCGCATAAATGCCAACGGCGCAACCTCCACAACCCCGCTATCGACCATTTCGCGGGCCTTCTCCAGATCGACCATATCGTAGAGAGCATCGTAAAGCGGCCGCAGATAAGGATTAACTTTCTCCGCCAGATCCCCCGGCAAAAAGCCCAGCTTTTCTCCCGCCTCAACCGCCGGGCGCACCAGCATGATCCGGCTGACCTCTTTGCGCATCAGTGCCGCCACCCCCATCGCCATTGCCAGATAGGTTTTTCCGGTACCCGCCGGGCCGATCCCGAACACCACATGGTTCTGCCGGATATTATCGATATAGGTTTTCTGAGCCAGGCTTTTCGGCGCGATGATTTTTTTGCGGGCCGAAACAAAAACCGTATCAAAAAAGATATCTTTCAGATGGGTTGAAGAATCCGCGGAGAGAATTCGGATGGCATAATCGATATCGGTCGGATAGAGCGGCATTCCGTCGTGCAGTAAGGTACAAAGTTCTTCCAGCAGGCGATAGCCGACGTGAACCTGTGCCTGTTCCCCCGCCAGGGTCAGGACAGTCCCCTTGCTGCCGAGGCGGATACCAAGTGATTTTTCGATCTGTTTGAGATGCTTATTCTGTTGGCCGAACAGTTGCGCGGCCAGAGCCGCATCGCCAACATCAAACTGTTCGCGAGGACTCATACGCAGTTCGCACCTGAAATTGAGAGTTGTTCACACCGAAAACCCTAGCACCAAAACCATACAAATGCAATAGATGACTCTCGCTCCCCAAATCTGTCAGCCGCCCTTTATGCAAAAGGTGCGGGTGGCAGATTGGAGTGAAGCCTAACTCTTGCGGCCCGCCCTGGCAAAATGCTATACAGTCGCAGTTCGTCTGCGTATCAAGATTATCTTTATGACATAAAAAGGACCGTAGCCATGAGCGAAGACACAAAGAAAATCATCTATTCGATGATGCGGGTCAGCAAGCATTACAACAAGCAACCGATCATCAAGGATATCTCTCTCTCCTATTTTTACGGCGCTAAAATCGGCGTACTCGGCCTGAATGGCTCGGGAAAATCGACCCTGCTGCGGATCATGGCTGGCGTTGACAAAGAATTCAACGGCGAAGCCGTCCTCTCGGCAGGCTACAGCGTCGGCTTTCTGGAGCAGGAACCACTGCTCGACGACAACAAGACCGTCCGCGAAGTGGTCCAGGAAGGAGTGCAGGAAATTGTCGACCTGTTGACCGAATTTGAAGAGATCAACAACGCCTTTGCTGATCCCGACTGCGACATGGACAAGCTGCTGGTCCGACAGGCTGAGGTGCAGGACAAGCTCGACGCCGCCGATGCCTGGGATCTCGATTCGCGGCTGGAACTGGCCGAAGAAGCTCTGCGCTGCCCGCCGCCGGAGACATCCATCAAGGTGCTTTCCGGCGGTGAAAAACGCCGTGTGGCACTCTGTCGCCTGCTGCTGCAGAAACCAGACATACTGCTGCTCGACGAACCGACCAACCACCTCGATGCCGAAACCGTCGCCTGGCTGGAGCAGCACCTGCAGCGCTACCCCGGCACCGTCATCGCGGTCACCCACGACCGCTACTTTCTCGACAACGTTGCCGGCTGGATTCTCGAACTGGATCGCGGCCACGGCATCCCCTGGAAAGGGAACTACTCGAGTTGGCTGGAACAGAAACAGGAGCGGCTGCGCAAAGAAGAAAAAACCGAAAGTAAACGCCAGCAGACCTTGCAGCGCGAACTGGAGTGGATTCGCATGTCACCCAAGGGGCGTCACGCCAAGGCGCAAGCACGGATCAATTCCTACGAAAAACTGCTCGGCAACGAAGGACTGGAAAAAGAGCAAACCCTCGAACTTTACATTCCGCCAGGCCCGCGTCTGGGTGGGATCGTTGTCGAGACCAAGGAGGTCAGCAAGGCCTTCGGCGAGCGACTGCTGATTGACAATTTAAGTTTCAACCTGCCTGCCGGTGGGATCGTCGGCGTGATCGGCCCCAACGGTGCCGGCAAATCGACCCTGTTCAAGATGATTACCGGCCAGGAGCAGGCGGACAGTGGCAGCTTCAAAGTCGGCGAAACAGTCAAGCTCGGCTACGTCGACCAGAGCCGCGAACTGGACGGCAGCAAGACGATTTTCGAAGAGGTGACAGGCGGTCAGGACTTCATCCAGATTGGCAGCCAGTCGGTCAACGCCCGCGCCTACGTGGCTCGTTTCAACTTCTCCGGCAGCGATCAGCAGAAAAAGGTCGGCATCCTCTCCGGCGGCGAGCGCAACCGGGTTCATTTGGCGAAGATGCTGCGCGAAGAGGCCAACGTGCTGTTGCTTGATGAGCCGACCAATGACCTCGACGTCAACACCCTGCGAGCCCTTGAAGAGGGCTTGGAGAACTTCGGCGGCTGCGCCGTGGTGATCAGCCACGACCGCTGGTTCCTCGACCGCATCGCCACCCACATTCTTGCCTTCGAAGGGGATTCACAGGTGGTCTGGTTTGCAGGGAATTACTCGGAGTACGAAAAAGACCGAAAAAGACGCCTCGGCAAGGATGCCGACCAGCCGCACCGCATCAAGTACCGCTCACTGACCCGGCAGTAATCAGAAAACACCCGGCCTGAACCTTCAGAGCCGGGCGTTTTCATAACCGGCAGAAATATTCGATCACTGTCCGCATCAATGCGGACAGTGATCGCCATTTGTAACTGTTCAGCAAGATGTGCTGGTGATGCCCATGGAAAGGGTGTCTGTCGCCCGGATGGCGACAGTCAAGCCCCAGGGATGGGTTCATGCGGCCCTTGGAATGGGCGGCACCAAACCATCAGCACCCGTTCTGAATAGTTACCGCCATTTTCCCAAACATGGGCTCTTCGCTCTCGACAAAACTTGTTTATTTCAGTCGTACGGAATGAAAAACCCGCTGG
>WTCI01000093.1 GCA_013138655.1 Desulfuromonadaceae bacterium
TTTCTGCGAGAGTTTTTTGTTCCGCAGCCAGCCGGGTTTCCAGGATGGAAATCTGTTGCAACAGATTTTCCCGATCCGTTTGGTTTTTTCGGCCGGATTGCAGCCGACCAAGCAGCCAGCCGCAGAAGAGGCCGAGCAGCAGGGTCAGGGATAAAAAAAGCCAGCTTTCGTTCGGCAGGTTCACTTCGGCTATCCTTTGGAAAAGATGACTGAACGATAGCAGACCGGGGTGGTGTCGACAAGCGGCGGTTTGCCAGTTTGTCATGATCAGTTCAAATAGCATTGACTGCTTTGAAGTATGGCTGATGTCAGAGGAGGAATTGATGTTTGAATTTGATTTTGCTCAGTACCGGCAAGCCCTCAGCGACAAAATCGCTGATCGTTGTCCGGGGTCGGTTGCGGGAGAACCGTTATTAAATGAGTTGCAGCGGGTTGCGGATGAGGCGGAAAGATTACTTGAGCAACATCAGGTTGCTGATCGTTCCTTGCTCGACTGCGGTCCGGGGTGCAGCAGCTGTTGTGTGGTGAATGTTTCAACTTTGTTGCCTGAAGGAATCGCCATCGCGCATTACCTGCGTGGACAGGATGTCGGCCTGAAAAACCAGATCAGATCAAAAGTGGAGGAGCTCTGGTGCGAAGTCCGTGGCTTGGATGACGAGGAGCGACTCTGTATGCGCCGCAAGTGCGCTTTTCTTGATGAGCAGGGGTGTTGCACTATTTATCCGGTCCGCCCATTGCTCTGCCGCAGTCTGACCTCAACCGATGCCGACCGCTGTCGCGAAGCTCTGGTCGGTCAGGCTTTCGGGGAAGAGAGACCGATCTTGATGCATCAGTTTCAGCAACAGTTGTATGAAACACTGTTTATCGGGGTGGCTGACGGGTTGGAAAAGGGTGGACTCGACGGGCGCAGTTTTCAGTTGACCGGTTTGATCCGGTTTTTGTTCAAGCACCCGGAGGCCGAAGCCGAATTGCTTGAAGGACGACGATTGTGTTGGCAGGATCTCTACTGAAATAGCGGCAATCGGTCAGGTATAGGCGATGTACAACCCTAATCCGGCAAGCGATAAAATCAGGCAGAGCACCAGGGTGCTGCGGATGTAATCCCCTTTGCGCTTTAACCGTTGGCTATTGGCAACCAGCCCGACAATACTCGTCAAACAACTGATCAGCAGTAGAATGGCGATGTAATCGACCAGAACCATGTCCCAGTGAGGTCGCCGATAGACGTTGACGTTATAAAAACGATCAAAGAAGGTTTCGATCTCAGGCTTGGCAACGGCCGCGATACAGATTACTGCGAACAGGCCGATTGCGGCAATGGCGTTTGCGATGGTGAGCAGCCGAATCATCGGGTCGGTCTTTTTGCGCCGGTTTGGATAATGTGTCATAAGACTTATTCCTGAGAGGCTATCGATTCAGCAATAACTTATGTTAAGATGACGTGAAAACCTTCCTTATTCAAGGTAAAATTAATCTATGGCGAGCAATGCTGGAAACAAAACAAAAACCGTCAGTAAACCTGCGGAGCAGGTTTCGACTCCTCCACTCTTTAAAGTGCTGATGCACAATGATGATTATACCACGATGGAATTTGTCATCGAAGTCCTGCGTAATATTTTCCACAAGTCAGAGACGGAGGCGGAAAAAATCATGCTGACGATCCATTTTCAGGGGTATGGCGATTGCGGGACCTTCCCTTATGCAATTGCTGAAACCAAGGCTGATCAGGTCCGCTTGCGGGCTCGCAAGTCAGGTTTTCCATTGCGTTGTTCCCTTGAAGAGACGTAAGGAACGGTGGCTGAAATGTTTAACCAGGATGTCCAGATAGTATTTACCTTGGCGGTTCGTGAAGCGCAGCGCCGTCAGCATGAATATTTGACGACCGAGCATATTCTTTATGCCCTCTTGCTTGAAGGGGTCGGTCAGCAGCTTCTGACCGCCTGCGGCGGTGACATCGAAGGTCTTAAGGTCTTGCTGGAAAATTTCTTTGACCTGCACCTGGAGCATCTTCCGGAAGATGTCGAGGACGATGAGGTGCCACGCCAGACGCTGGCACTGCAACGGATGTTACAGCGCACGGTGCTGCATATGCAGGCGTCCAACCAGGGTGAAGTCGGGATCGGCGACCTGCTGGCAGCCATTCTGGAGGAAGAAAACTCTCATGCCTGTTTCTTTTTGCAGAGCCAGGGGATTGAGCGGGTCGATCTGCTTGATCATATTTCCCACGGGACAGCAACCGGCGCAGCGGCGGAAGAACCGGAAGAGCGCCCGGCTGAGCCCGGTCAAAGGGAGCGCGGCAAACCCAAGCAAAAACCGGCTGATCCCTTGAAATCCTTTACCGTCGATCTGATCGCCCGGGCCCGTAAAGGGAAAATTGATCCATTGATCGGGCGGGATGCCGAGTTGGAAAGAACCATTCTGATTCTCTGCCGGCGGCGCAAAAATAATCCAATTTTTGTTGGTGAGCCAGGTGTCGGCAAGACTGCCATGGCTGAGGGCCTGGCGTTGCGGGTTGTCGAAGGAAAAGTTCCTGACCTGCTGAAAAACAGCGAACTATTCACTCTCGATATGGGAGCATTGCTGGCAGGGGCCAAATTCCGCGGGGATTTCGAGGAACGCCTCAAGTCGGTGATGGTCGCCCTGCAGAAACGGGAACGGGCCATTCTTTTTATCGATGAAATTCACACCATTGTCGGCGCCGGTGCCACCAGCGGTGGTTCGCTTGATGCTTCGAATATCCTCAAACCGGCGCTCGCTTCCGGGGAAATACGCTGTATTGGATCAACCACTTACGAGGAATATCGGAATCTGTTCGATAAGGACCGGGCGCTGTCACGGCGTTTCCAGAAGATCGATCTGCACGAGCCGAGTAGTGATGAGGCCTTGCAGATTCTGCAGGGGTTAAGTTCCCGTTACGCACAGCATCACGAGGTCAGTTACCGTGCAGAAGCACTTGAAGCGGCGGTCCAACTGGCGGTCAAACACCTGCCGCAGCGGCATCTGCCGGATAAAGCGATCGATGTCATCGATGAGGCCGGGGCTCAGCAACGGCTTGACGGGCAACTGAGTAGGCCCATCGGTATCGCCGAGATCGAGCGGGTGGTGGCACGTATGGCACGGGTGCCGATGCGGACGGTGACCGGTAGTGACCGGCAGCGGTTGCGTTATCTGGAGCGTGATTTAAAGCGGGTTGTCTTCGGTCAGGATCCGGCAATTGAAAACCTGGTTAAATCGATCCATCGCTCTCGTGCCGGTTTGGGTCATCCTGACAAGCCGGTCGGTTCGCTGCTGTTTACCGGTCCCACCGGGGTGGGTAAAACAGAGGTGGCGCGGCAGTTGGCGTTGCAACTGGGGGTCAAGTTTCTGCGTTTCGACATGAGTGAGTACATGGAGAAACATTCAGTGGCCCGCCTGATCGGTGCGCCTCCCGGTTATGTCGGCTTTGAGCAGGGCGGGCTGTTGACCGAGGGGGTGGACAAAAACCCCTGGTCGGTGTTGCTGCTCGATGAGATCGAAAAAGCCCATCCTGACCTGTTCAATATCCTGCTGCAGGTGATGGATCACGGGACGCTGACCGACAATAACGGCAAGGAAACCGACTTCCGCAACGTTATCCTGATCATGACCAGCAACATTGGTGGCCGGGATATGAACCTGGTTCCGATCGGCTTCGGTGAGCGGTCTGCTGCAGCACCGAAAAATGCCGTCGAAAAAGCTTTCTCGCCGGAATTTCGTAATCGGCTCGATGCGACCATTCATTTTGGGTCGCTGGATGAAAAAATCATGTTGCAGGTTGTCGATAAGTTCCTCGGTGAACTGGCCGGACAACTGGCAGAACGGAAGGTGCGTATCAAGGTTTCACCGGCGGCGCGGCGTGAGCTGGCCCGTCGTGGTTTCGATCCCCTGTTCGGTGCGCGACCGCTCAGTCGTTTGATTCAAAGCGAGGTGAACGATCCTCTGGCAGAAAAAATTCTTTTCGGCGAACTCCGTGACGGGGGCGAGGTCCGGGTCGGTTGCAAATCGGGTCGGCTGACCTTCAAATTTCCTCAAGACTGATGTCCTGCTACCAGCTGGATGATGAGCTCTGGTTTCCGCCGCTTGATGCGGCTGAGGATCATGGTTTGCTGGCGGTCGGCGGAGATCTTTCTCCGGAGCGTTTGCTGTTTGCTTACAGCCTCGGCATCTTCCCCTGGTATAATCCCGGCGAACCGATTCTCTGGTGGTCGCCGGATCCGCGTTGTGTTTTGCTCCCCTCGGAACTCCATATCTCTCGTTCGCTACGTCGTTTTTTGCGTCGGCAACCTTTTCGGGTCAGTATTGATGAAAATTTCCCCGGCACGATTTACTGGTGCCGCCGTCTAAGAGCCAATCTTGACGGTAGCGGCACCTGGATCACCCCGGAGATGCAAAAGTCTTATCTCCGTCTGCATGAACTTGGTTTTGCTCACTCGGTAGAGTGCTGGGAGGGAGATGAGCTGGTCGGCGGGATTTACGGCGTTTGCCTGGGGCGTTGTTTCTTCGGCGAATCGATGTTCAGTCGCCGTGATAACGCCTCAAAGGTTGCCTTGGTGTCCTTGGTTCAGAAGCTGCAACAAACCGGATTTGCCTTGCTCGATTGCCAACAGACAACCGATCATCTGCTCAGTTTTGGTGCGAAAGAAATTTCCCGGCGGGAATTTCAAAACTACTTGCGGGTTGCCGAAGTGCCGCCATACGGTCCGCTGGTCAGCAGGTTTGCGGCTGAGGAGCCATCTCAAAGATTTTGCGAAAGCATCAAAGAATGAACGTTTGTAACTGTTCAGCAAGATGTGCTGGTGATGCCCATGGAAAGGGTGTCTGTCGCCCGGATGGCGACAGTCAAGCCCCGGGGATGGCCATGTATTCATTCAATCGGCGGCCCTTGGAATGGGCGGCACCAGACCATCAGCACCCGTTCTGAATAGTTACATCGGTTTTTAAATTGCGACGAAATGGTGCAGTGATGTGCAAGAAAATATTCCTGTGTGTTTTGCTCGTTCTGATTCTTCTGTTTGTGCCGTTAATTGTCTCGGCAGAAGTGTCGCAGGAAAATTCCTCGCAGAAGAATCACCCGATCGAAAATCTTGTCGGGGAAAAGCTTTATTATGATGTATCCTTTCTCTGGTTTAAACGCTTGGCAGAAGGATCTATCGGTTTGCAACGTGCAGAACAACCGGGAACTTACCTGGCCGTTATGCAGGTTCGCACGCTCGGGATGGCGGCTTTTTTTACCAGGAACCGGATCGAAAAATATCAAACCCTGCTGGAAATCGGTCCGACCGGGTTGCTGCGCCCGTTACTGCATAGTTCTCATACTTTTAAAGGTTCAGGTGATCGGCAGCGAGAAAAGCGCACTAGTTACCAGTTTGATTTTAGCGCAAGACAGGTTCATTACAAAAAAGTCAAAAATGGGCG
>WTCI01000309.1 GCA_013138655.1 Desulfuromonadaceae bacterium
GAAGATGATCTTGGAACCATCGAACAGGTAATCGGCCCGGACCAGTTTCATCTCCATTTTCCGTTCCTGCACCCTTTGGTGGCAGAATTTCAGGGCCTCACCTTCATGCTGGGCATTGTTTTCGCTCATCTTGAGATCTGCCTTGTTGGCAATGCGCAAAACATTTTTAAGTTTTGGCGGGGCATCTTGCGGATCGATCATGCGTGGTTCACGAATCACAACGCCGAGGGCTCTCCCTCGTTCCGTTTCCACGACCACCTTATCGCCGATCTTCAGTTCATGGTCGCAGGCCGCAAAATCAAAAACTTTTCCCGCAGTATGAAATGAAATGCTGACTAGTCTAAGCTCTTCCATGTATATGAAAATCCTTTATCTTTATAGATTATCAGTGATCTTCAAGCGGCAGTCATGCGCATCAGCATGAATTCCATCGCAAGTTGTCGGTTGACGTTTCGTTGTAAGTGATAGCGCCCGGTTTCAAGTGCCTGCAATTTTTGCAACAAACTTGTTGTGGTTTCAACCGCCAGCTGACGGTAAAGAGTTTCTTTCAGGTCAATGTTGACCATTTCATCTTCTGGTCGACCATGTTTAAGCAGCAGCAGGTCGCGGAAAAAAGCCTGGTAAATTTCAAGGATTTCATTCAGTTGCTCTTTCTCCGCGGCAAGTTCTTCAGCCAGGCTGAAGAGAGGGATAATGCTGCCGGAGGAGAGACTCAGTAACGAGCGGAGCAGATCACGTCGTCGTTCGAGATATAACCCTTTATTTTTCCCGAGCGCCTTCTGGAAACTGCCTTCTGACAGGGCCGCGAGTATTGAGGCTTCGGTTTCATCCAGCTCAAGGCGATTTGCCAGAATTTCTGTCAACCGCTGTTTCGGTAAGCGATGAAAAGGGAGCCGTTGGCAGCGGGAGCGGATCGTCGGCAAAAGCTTTTCCGGCTGGCTGGTTAAGAGAATGATGACCGTGTTCGGTTGCGGTTCCTCAAGGGTCTTTAACAGGGCATTCGCTGCTGCCGGATTGAGCTGTTCGGCACCATCGATCAGGCAGACTTTATATTTTCCTTCCAGCGGGCGCAAGGACAGATCCTGTTGCAGGCTGCGAACCTGATCAATCTTGATACTTGTCCCTTCAGCATCAACCAGGTGAAGATCCGGGTGGTTATTATGATCGACCTTACGGCAGGGGGGGCAGTCACCGCAACCGTCTCCAGTTTGACAGAACAGGGCTCGGGCGAGCGCCAGAGCAACCAGTCGTTTGCCGACCCCATCCGGTCCATCAAACAGGTAGGCATGCGCAATGCGCTGATTTTTCAATGACCGCTGGAGAATGTCGATCTGCTGTTTATGGCCGATGATTGAATCAAAGGTCATAACGCCTCACTATCTGCGGGTAAAAAGGGGTCAATAATAGCTGCCACCTGCTGAGCAATCTGCTGCGGAGTCTGCTCGGCGTCGATAACGCGGATTCTTTGCGGTTCGGCTGCTGCCATGCTCAGGTAGGCTCTACGGATGCGTTGATGGAACTCAAGTTGTTCCCTTTCGAAGCGGCCTTCAGAACTGTCCTGTTGCGCTTCTTCTCGGTGTGTGGCACGGCTGATCCCGATCTCCACCGGCAGATCGAGAAGCAGAGTCAAGTCCGGATGACAACCTCCAGCCGTCAGCAGGTTGAGTCGCTTGATCAGGGCCGGGTCGAGACCTCGTCCTGCTCCCTGATACGCCAGAGTGGCATCGGTAAAACGGTCGCAGAGAACCATGCGACCCGATTGTAAGGCCGGTTGTACGATCTCTTCGATATGTTGTGCGCGGGCCGCTGCGTAAAGCAGTAGTTCTGTTTGTGGTATCATTGCGGCGTTCGCTGGATTCAGCAGGATGCCGCGAATCTGATCGGCGATCGGGCAGCCCCCGGGTTCACGGGTACGCAGAACCTCTATGCCCTGTTGTTGCAGATGTTTCGCAAGGAATCGGATCTGGGTGGTTTTGCCTGAACCTTCGATGCCTTCGAAGGTGATAAATGGTGCCATCTGATTAATCCAGGGAACAGGTTGGTTCAGGCCGAAATCGCTTAGCGAGTCACTGTAACGATACAAGCTGCCTTGAACAAAGCATTATAGGGAAACAGCAGTTGATGAATCAAGATTAAACCTGCGATATTAAAGGTACCATTCGGCAAAGAGTTTGAAGTGGCAGAAGCTTTTGGATATACTTCGCAGCAATCAGCTGCTTTGCTTGGAGATCTTGGTGGAAACATTCATAGAAAAACTGGAAAAAGTACTCGGTTACCATTTTGCGGATCAACAACTCCCGCTACAGGCGTTGACACATAAATCCTTCAGTAACGAGCAATCTGACTCCGTTCGACACAATGAGCGTCTGGAATTTCTGGGAGACGCGGTTCTGGAATTGGCGGTCAGTGAATTTGTGTTCAAACAGTACCCCGATATTCCGGAAGGGGGATTGACCCGGATTCGTTCCGAAGTTGTCTGTGAAGTGGGTCTGGCTGAGGTCGCGCAACAGCTGGTATTGGGTGAAGGGTTGCGACTCGGCAGGGGAGAGGAGAAGAGTGGCGGCCGGGGAAAATCGAGTTTGCTGGCCGATGCCCTTGAGGCGCTTCTCGGGGCCGTTTATTGTGATGGCGGATTTGCGGCCGCCTCACAGGTTATCGAGACGATATTCAGATCCTTGATTGAGCAGTCTGCTTTATCGCGTTATGGCACCGACTATAAAACTTGTCTGCAGGAACGTCTGCAGGCGTGTTCCGGGCGGCTTCCCGAGTACCATCTGGTCCGGGTGGCGGGGCCCGACCATGAGCGGATTTTTTCTATGGAGGTTCGTTTTGATGGAAAACTGCTCGGCAGTGGACATGGTCCCAGCAAAAAACGGGCAGAACAACAGGCCGCTGCGGCAGCCCTTGATCATCCGTTGGTCAGAAATTGTGAGTCAGCATGACAGATGTTTTTAAATCAGGTTTCGTTTCCATTGTCGGCCGGCCGAATGTCGGCAAATCGACGCTTTTGAACCAGATTCTCGGGCAGAAGATTGCGATTACCTCCAATAAGCCGCAGACCACCCGCAATCGGATTCTGGGGATTCATAACTTTTCCGGCGGGCAGGTCTTGTTCGTTGATACCCCCGGAATTCACAAACCTAAAGGAAAATTGAACCGCTACATGGTTGACCAGGCGAGAGGTGCCTGTAGTGGTGTCGATCTCGTGTTATTCCTGGTTGAGGCAAATGATCAACCCGGTGGTGGGGATGAATATATTCTCAAGTTGTTGGACAAAAACCGGGTGCCGGTCTGTCTGGTGATCAATAAAATTGATCTCGTCAACCCGCCGAGTCTCTTGCAGCTGATCGATGCTTATGCCGCGCGATTCGAATTCAAAGAGATCGTCCCCATTTCCGCTCAGTCTGGTGATGGTGTCCAACAACTGCTACAGGCCATTAAACCTTATCTGCCGGAAGGGCCGCTTTATTACCCGGAAGATATGCTGACTGATCAACCGGAAAGATTCATTGCCGCTGAAATGGTTCGGGAAAAAGTGATGCGCCGGACCAGTGAAGAGATTCCTTACGGGGTCGCTGTGCAGGTGGATTCATTTGAAGAGAAGCCGGAAAAGAACCTGGTGGTTATCCAGGCGACCATTCATGTCGAGCGGAACAGCAATAAAAAAATTATCGTTGGCAAAGGTGGACAGATGATTCGGACACTTGGCCAGGATGCCCGTAAAGAGATTGAACGTTTTCTCGGCACCCGAGTGTATCTCGAATTGTTTGTCCGGGTGGACAAGGGTTGGAGTCAGAGTGAGCGGATGCTGCGCGAACTCGGTTACGAATGATAGAGAATGGTCTCGCAAAAAAGAATACACTGGCTAAGCAAAAATTTCGCCCTACAAGGCCTAGTGGTTTTTCAGGGGTGAAGGCATACATGGTATGTCGAGGTCCTGAAAAACCACTGTAACGCAGTAGGGCGGACTTTTTGCGACGCCATCATAGAGAAAGAAAGCAAATAGATGTTACCTGTTGTTGCGATCATCGGTCGGCCGAATGTCGGCAAATCAACCCTGTTTAATCGTTTGCTCGGTAGACGCAAAGCTATTGTCGAGGATATCCCTGGCGTGACCCGTGATCGACATTATGCTGAAATCACTCGTTTTTCGCGCCCTTTTCTCCTGATTGATACCGGCGGTTTCGAGCCGGCCAGTGATGATCGCCTGCTGATTCAGATGCGTGAACAATCCCAGCTGGCTATTGAGGAGGCGGATGTTATTTTTTTTCTGATGGATGTCAAAGAGGGCCTGACGCCATCGGATGAAGATGTTGCCAAGATGCTGCGGCGTATCGATAAGCCGGTTTTCTATCTGATCAACAAGGTTGATGGTGAAAAGCAAGAGGCGGCAACCGTGGAATTTTATGCCCTCGGTATCGACAAATTCTATTCCCTGTCAGCGGAACATGGTCGCGGTATCAATGACCTGTTGGCTGATCTGGAAGAGTTTTTGCCTCCGGCGGCAGAAAATAATGAGCTGGAGGGAGAAGTACGGATGGCGGTTATCGGGCGACCGAATGTCGGCAAATCTTCCCTGGTCAATCGGTTGCTCGGTTATGAACGGGTGGTGGCGAATCCGACCCCCGGGACCACTCGTGACAGCATCGACACGCCGTTTATGTACAATGATAAGCGCTATGTTCTGATTGACACCGCAGGGATCCGTCGTAAAGGAAAGGTCAGCCAGACGCTCGAGAAATACAGCGCTGTTAACGCGTTGAAGGCGATGGATAGGGCGCATGTGGTTTTGATGGTCATCGACGCAGTCGAGGGGGTCACCGACCAGGATCTCGCGGTCGCAGGCTATGCATACGAAAAGGGGCGTGCCCTGATTCTGGTTGTCAATAAGTGGGATTTGCCGGAAAAAGACAATAAAACCATGGGGATTTTCGTTGCTGAAGTCCGTCGGCGTTTTAAATATCTGCCGTTTGCGCCGCTGGTTTTTGTCTCGGCACTGACCGGGCAGCGAGTCGCAAAAATTATGCCGATGGTTGCTGAAGTTTATGAAGAATTTGACCGCCGTGTGTCGACCCCTCGGTTGAACAAAGGATTGGAGGAGTTTACGCAGAAAAATCCACCTTCTATGGTTCGCGGGCAGCGGATCAAGTTTTATTACGCCGTCCAAGGGGCCGTTCGGCCGCCGACATTTGTTCTTTTCACCAATCGCCCTGATGATATTCATTTTTCCTACCAGCGTTATCTGATCAACTGTTTTCGGGAGAAGTTCGCTTTTGACCGGGTTCCGATCCGCTTGCAGTTTAAAGGACGTGGTAAAGCGGGCTGATGAAGAACAAAATCTTTACTCACGGCGTTTTCTTGGTTATCTTAGTATGTCCTTAGAAATTATTATTGGCCGCCTGAGGTAAAGAGAACTTATTAGGGATCTGCTTGTTATGGGGCTAGAAGGCTATCTTGAGGATCTGGGGATCGGTGATATCCTGCAGATTGTCAGTCTGAGTAAAAAGTCGGGAACGCTCTCTTTAAATAAATTACGAGAGTCGGGCAGCATTACCTTTGTTGACGGTCAGGTGGTGCGGGCAACGTCCAGTTCTTCTCCGGAAACCCTTGGGCAACTTCTGAACAAAGCCAAGCTTGTCACTGAAGAACAAATTGCCGAGGCTCTGGCCCGGCAACAACAACTCAAAATGCACCAGCCGCTGGGACGCATCCTCAGTGAGACATGTCAGATTAAGCCTGAAGTTATTGAAGCTGTTGTTCGGGAGCATGTCGAAAAAGTTGTTTTCAGTTTTTTGTCCTGGACTTCGGGTGCTTTTGTCTTTCAACTCGGAGAACCGCAAGTGTTCGGCAGTACGGCGCTGAATCCTTTTGATTTTATGCTGGAGAAGGGGATTTCCTCGCAACGTCTGGTGTTTAAGGCACAAACTCTGAGTCCCCGGGAAGGGGATGACGGGGTTGCCGATGACGCTGCCGTAGAGAGAGAAATCGCCCGGCTTGAAAGTCGTTTGGATAATCAGGGACTCAGCCTGTTGCGTGGCATGCTGGCTGAGTTGGAATATGCGTCAATCGGCGGAGGGATTATTCTGCTGATTCTGCGCTATGCGAGCGAAATCATGAACCGGGCAATCGTCTTTGATGTGCGAGGGAGACAACTGGTCGGGCTTGGACAGTTTGGACTGTCGGGACTTTCTATGGCAGCGGATGAAATTGTTCGCAAGATGCGCCTGAACATAGAACCCGGTTCATTATTTGCCAAAGTAGTGCAGCAAAAAACAGCAATCCGTTCTCCCCTCAGTGAGACATCTGCTGAGCGGGCTTTAGCGGAGATTTTGGGAGGGCCTTCGAAAGAGGTTTTTCTTGGCCCTCTGGTCAGTGATGGCAAAGTTGTCGCTATATTGTATGGGGATAATTATCCGGACAACAAGCCGATTAAATCTGCCAATAGTTTTGAGATTTTTCTTTCTCAGGCCGGTCTGGCGATGGAGCAGGCATTGCAGGTTTGATGATTGAATGCCTGGTGAATCGTTTTGCACACGAAATGAAAAGATTGGGGTTTGATTTTGAAAAAAATTCTGATAGCTGATGATTCTTCGACGATGCGGGCGCTGATCACCTCCACACTGGAATCGCTGGATGATTTCGAACTGATCGAGGCGACCAGTGGTTTTGATGCGTTACGCAAGTTGCCCAGAGACAAAGTGGACCTGATTCTTACTGACATAAATATGCCGGATATCAACGGCCTTGAGCTGGTCAGTTTTGTGCGCAATAACCCTCTCTATGAAAAGACCCCGTTGATTATAATCAGTACCGAAGGAAGCGAGCGGGATCGCGAAAAGGGGCTTGCCCTCGGGGCGAATGCCTATCTCGTCAAGCCTTTCAAACCGGAAGCTTTACAGCGGTTGGTCGCTGAGCTGCTAGCTTAAAGGATAGGTGGATGGCCAATCAGCCGATTGATGATTTTCTTGCCGAATCCGAGGAGCTCCTGGAGAAACTGAATCAGGATCTGGCGGTTCTTGGTGATGAAGAGCAGACCGGGCAAACCAACCCGGATCTGCTGAATGGTATTTTTCGTGATGCCCACTCGATCAAAGGGCTGGCTGGGATGTTTGGCTTTGAGGATATCGCAGATCTTGCCCATCATCTGGAAAACCTGCTCGATCATCTTCGCCTGGGAAAGGTTGTGCTGGATGCGGATCTGATCGACTGTCTGTTTGATGTCTTGGAAGGTTTAGCGGGTTTGGTTCGTGGCAAAAGTGAAAACCCGGATTTCTCCCAGGATATTTCAGCCTACTTGACCCGGATTGACAAGCTACTGAACGCTCCTGCAGAGGAATCAACTCATCCTTTTGCCAAGTTGAATATCGATTCTTCTCTTCTTGATGTGTTAACAGAATATGAAGAGCATCGTTTACAGGAGAACCTGAAGCAGGGGAAATGCCTGTACTTGGTGAACGTGGCCTTTTCTCTGACGAGTTTCGACACTGAATTGGCTGCGCTGACCGAAAAAATCAAGGCCCGGGGTGAGGTGATCAGTACCTTGCCGGGCAGTGATAATGACAACCCGGAAAAGCTGGCTTTCCGAATCCTTTGTGGGACCACCCTTGATGTTGAGCAACTCGGGGAGCAGTTGGCATTTGACGATCTGGAGATCAGTGTGGTTGCCGATTTTGCCGAGCCGCCAGCGAAAAAGGCTGCAGCAACAGAAATTGCTGCGCGAAATATTGAACAAGTTGTTGAAGGTTCACCAATGACCCCAGCTCAACCTGCGGTGATACCGACGGCGCCGGCCGGCGAAATTGTTCCCGAACCAGCGGTTACTTCAGTAGCAACGGTGAAGAAAGAAGAGACAGCACGTTCATTCACCAGTACTGTA
>WTCI01000278.1 GCA_013138655.1 Desulfuromonadaceae bacterium
GGTCGATTGACTTACCGTGCCAATCCAGGACCATAGGACTTGTTTCTCCAGGGGACGAGCATCGAGCAGATATTCTGAGGACCATGAGGCATTGCGAACCCGGTAACGATAGCGCAAGGCAACCGTCCTGCCATCACTTCCCTGGAGTCCAACAACGACCCGCCATTCACGGTTTTGCCGACTGGTCTTCTGGTGCAGTTGGCGCTCCAGTTCCTTGATCGTTGTTAAAATTTCACTTTCTTCTCGGCCGAGCCGGGTCAACTCCGCAAAGATCGGCTCCACGGTCTGAGTAAGCAGGGTGCCCATTTTCTGAACAGCCTCAACGGACTCAAACTTTTGCTCTTTCTGGTTTTGCCAGTAGGTCAGGGAAAGAACCTGGGTCTGTTTTTTATCCTGAACGGTCTCCAGCCTTCTTTGTTCAGCCTTGAGCTGCTCTCTCAACCCGGAAAAATCCCCTTCGTCAGCCAAAATCGAATCGGTTCGCAAGCCGGTTACCGCAGTTGCTCCCCGCTCAACAGAGACCATCAACGTTTGCGGCTTTGCCACTGAGGGGAGAGAAATAACTGCCTCACCGTTAGTCACCGAAACGTTTGTAACTTCAGTGACAATCGCCCCTGCCGGAAAAATCAAAACTTCGGTGGGCGCAGCCAAGGTGACGGCGGGGGCGACAGACAAGAAAAACAGTATGGCGAGAACCTTCCTCATAAAACTCTCCTGTTATGCAGCAGTTTCTTCTTTGTTTGATGGCGTCGCAAAAAGTCCGACCTACTGCGTTGCAGCATTTTTCAGGACCTCGACATACCAGATGTATGCCTTCGCCCCTGAGCGGGCATGAACAAAGCCTGTCAGAATGAGTTAATCCGCCGAATAAAAGCTTTGAGCAGGCCGTAACTGCGCCGGTCGAATTCAAGGCTCAGGCGCGGCAGAAGTTTCAGATCGGGCTGATCGTTCTCTTCCGGCAGTGCCGAGGTCAGTGTCATCACACCACCAGGCTTGAGAATTGCGCCAAACTCACTATTGAGGATATGCAGATGTCCGGTATCGAGGGGTTTATTCAGCCGAATCACCAGCTTGTCTTTGACAAACCGCAGTGAGTGATAATTCCGGTAGAAGTCGTCGATAAACTGAACGGCTTCCACGGGGTCACGGGTGATGGAAAAGAGACTGAAGTCCTCGCCGGAAATCAAGCCGCGCTTGAGCAGACTGTCACGCGTGAAGTCAAACCACTGCTCCCAATAACCCCCTTCATCGTCGATCATCACCAATGGTATTGGCGGAGTTTTCCCCGTCTGCACCAGGGTCATCACTTCCATTGCTTCATCCATGGTTCCAAACCCACCGGGGAAAAGGGCCACAGCGTGGGTTTCTTTGAGAAAAGCAACTTTGCGATTGAAAAAATATTTGTACAGAATGACCTTGTCATTCTGGTCCATCACCGGGTTGGTGTCCTGTTCAAAGGGCAACTGGATATTCACCGCAAAGGAATTTTCGGCCCCGGCCCCCTCATTACCGGCCTGCATGATACCGCCACCGCCACCGGTAATGACCATGTACTCACGTTTGACAAGCAACGCAGCAAACTCAACACATTTCTTGTAGATTGGCTCTTCCGGGTTAGTTCGTGCACTGCCGAAGATGGTGACCTTTTTCCGGTCACGATAAGGGGCAAAAATTTTATTGGTGTAACGCATCTCCTTCATGGCGGTACACATCAGTTTCTGATCAGCGAGATAGTTATTTTCCTGCCCCGACTTCAAGGCGCCCAAAATCATCTGTCGGATCATCTCCGGATGATAGACCTCGATCCGTCTCAACAGATCATCAATAATCTCGTCAATTTCTCCGTTCTTTCGGTCAAAACTCAAGTTCATGGCAATCGCTCCAAAACATTCAGATAAATTCAAATATCAGCTAGTTTTCATCTGGAAACGGCCTTTTTTCAGCCAACGTGGCCCCGATTATATCACAAGTAAAGCTGAAAAATTGTCAGGACGACAGGAAACCGGCAAGAGCAGCCGCAGCAGTTCCAGAAGACTTCCATCGGCGATCTTCCGGCGAAAGCTCTTGAGGATGAGGTCATGGTTCAGGGTGTCGAAACACCGTGACAGATCCATGTCCGTTATCCATTTGAGCCCATAACGCCGAATGCCCTGGCTGGCCTTGGCGATCGCCTGTTGTGGGCTTTTGCCGGGCCGATAGCCGTAGCTTGATGGATGAAATTCCGGGTCAAATATCGGCTGCAAAATGTTCAGCAGGACGTGCTGTACAACCCGGTCGCGAACTGCGGGGATCCCGAGCTGCCGCTTTCCCCCGTCAGCTTTGGGTATCTCGACCCGTCTGACCGGTTGGGGGCGGTAGCTCTTGTCCCGCCCCGTCGGGCGGCTTGTGTTCGGCTTGTCGTTCAAGTGCAACGTCCAGAGTCCTTCGAATGAACTTCCTCCCGTCGCACTCTGATGAGGCTTTTGGCGCTCACCAGACCCTGCCGCTACCAGCAACGCCCTTGCGATTCGGATTGTCTTCCCACTGATCGGGGCGACGCCTGTCTCTTGCAACAGGCCGGGTTTGCCAGCTCCGCTGGGCAAACAAAAAAGGCGGGGGTGACTGTCCAAGCCGTTTACCTTTCGTGTTGGTTTTTTCTTGACAATCCCTCTCAACCCCTT
>WTCI01000330.1 GCA_013138655.1 Desulfuromonadaceae bacterium
TCGCCATCGCATGCTGCCGGTGTTCCGGATAGTCCCGGCAGTGGTCCGGTTTGATCGGGTCAATTCCGCAGAGATGGCCGGTACGGTCAGTTCTGTCGAGCAGCCAGGGGCAGCGCTCCACATCCTCACCGGTTGTTTGATCGATCCAGGCGGTGTGCAATCGGTTCCCGGGGCCAAGGTTGAGAGTTCGCACCCAGGCCAGCAGATCGTCACGCCCCAGCTGCTGCCAACGCTCAAGATCGGCATCACTGACGCAGCCGTTGTAGGCATCGATCAGGTTGAGGCAGCAATGTCCGCAGCAGCGGCAATTAAATTGTCGGTTCATTTGTTGTCAGCGGTCGCTTCCGCAGCGGCGATTTCACCTGGTCGTTCCAGGCTGATACGACCCAACTTGCCGCTGCGTAACTCGCGCAGGAAAAGTTCCGCCGCCCGGTGCAGATCGACTTCACCGCCACTCACCAGGCAGCCGCGTCGCCGGCCGATCTCTTCGAGAAGCAAGATTGCCGTCTCCAGCAGCTCCGGCAACTTATAACGGTTCAGCAGCAGCGCAGGATACTTGCCGGCAACATACTCTACCGTTGCCAACGAAACCGCAGTGGTATCAAAAGCGTTATCGCCGATAGCTCCGCTGGCTGCCAGACGGCAGGCACCGTCCGGGTCCTCCAGTACCGGCCAGAGCAGGCCGGGTGTATCGGAGAGCAGGATGCCGTTACGCAGGTCGATCTGCTGCGGGCAGGTGGTGATGGCCGGTTTGTCACCGACCCGGGCGATTTTTTTTCCCGCCAGGGTATTGATCAGGGTCGACTTGCCGACATTGGGAATACCGACCACCATCACCCGAAGCAGTCTTTCCCCTTTTCCGCCCCGTCCCGGCACCAGCTTGCGACAGAGTTTCGGTAGCAGGCCGACATCGCGGCGATCCTTGGCGTCCAGCGGGATTGCCCGTACCGCATGCTGTTTCTCAAAAAAGCGCACCCAGGATTTGGTCACCGTCGGATCGGCCAGATCATTTTTGTTCAGCACCTTGATGCAGGGCTTGTCTCCACGCAACCTCTCCAGCAGCGGGTTGGCACTGCTGGTCGGCAGGCGGGCATCCAGCACTTCGATAAACAGGTCGATGGTCGGTAGCCCCTCGACAATCTGCGCCCGGGCTTTTTTCATGTGCCCCGGATACCAGTCGATATTCATCTATTTACACTCCACAAAAAATCAAAAACCACGGGGCTGTGCCCTGTGGCTGGTGCGAGGATAACGTATCTGCCCGTTGAAAGCAAAACTAGTTAGATTGACTGGAGCGAAGTAGATATCCAAATAAAAAAAAGGGAGTTCACGACGACGTGAACTCCCTGTCTTTGTTTGGTTGCGGGAGAGGGATTTGAACCCCCGACCTTCGGGTTATGAGCCCGACGAGCTACCAGACTGCTCCATCCCGCGACAACGGCTGCCGACACTAGCGAAAAATTAACCTCAGGTCAACATGTTTTTTGCGTCAATTTTTTTGTCGAGTTGTTGTGCTGTGTCTGTGGATGGTGTAGAAACTTGTCGTGCGGCTTCTCCAGAAAATTCAACCGGGAATGATTTGTGATACAGGCAACGATTGAACTTGATAAAGCGATGCAACTGCGCAGCAAAGGGGCGTTGCTGGTCGATGTGCGGACTCCGGCCGAGTTTGCCGAGACGACCATCCCCGGGGCGGTCAATGTCCCGCTCTTCAGTGATGAAGAGCGGGCCCGGGTCGGAACCCTCTACAAACAGCAGGGCAAAGCGGCGGCGCGTAAGCTTGGCATCGAACTGGTGGCGCCGAAAATCCCCAGGCTGTTGGAACAGATAGAAACAGCGCGACAAGGATGCCGCGGCCCGGTGATTGTTTTTTGCTGGCGTGGCGGGATGCGTTCGTTGGCGATGACCTCTTTTCTGAACCTGGCGGGAATCTACGCCCGCCAACTGATCGGTGGGCATAAAGGGTTCCGGTGCCTGGTCAGGACTTTTTTCGAGCAGCAGCAGTGGCCACCGATCTATGTTCTGCGGGGGCTGACCGGGGTTGGCAAGACCCTGGTGCTCCACCGATTGACCGAGCAGGGTTACCCGGTGGTTGATCTGGAAGGTCTGGCCAATCATCGGGGAAGTGCCTTCGGCGGGCTCGGTTTACAATCGCAGCCGAGCCAGAAGAGGTTCGAAGCATTGCTCTGGGAACGTTTGCAGGGGTTGGTGGATGCTGAATATCTGGTCACTGAAGGGGAAAGCCTGCACATCGGTCGGTTGTTGGTCCCGAAAGCTTTTCATCAGGCGATGCAGACGCAGACCAGCCTCTGGCTGTCGGCTTCTTTGGAATTCCGGACCCGTATTATCCTCGAAGATTATCCCGCCCTGGATCAACTTCGCGACCAGTTTGAGCGACCGATCTGTGCCCTTAAAGAGAAACTCGGCCGCAAAAGAATGGAGGAGTTTCTTGTTTTGCTGCAGCAAGGGGAGTGGGAAACGTTGGTGCGTGAGCTGATGATTCACTATTATGATCCGCTCTATCTGCACACCTTGCCGGAAAGGCGGGTCGAAATCGATTTGGAACCTTTTGACGCTGGTGTCGCCCGAGTTGCCGCCGCGCTGGATCGCCTGGCTTCCGGATAAAATTTCGCTGTCGTCGGGGTTTGTTTTAGTGCCCCGTGCCCAGTGTCTGCATGTTGAGATTCCTCCGCGCATTGCCGGCAGATTGCTTTGAAAATGTGCTCTGAAGAGCTGCAAATGGAACAGTCGTCCGCTATCATTCAGTTTGGCCTTTTATCATTCCGGATCGGGATGATTGGCGGCGAGCTGACAACAGGTTGAAGGGACAAGAGATGATCCTGAAAATTTTCAAGGGGGAGGTCCTGAAGCAGAAAACCCCCTGTTTGGTCTTGGGTGTGTTGGAAGGAAAACTGAAGGACTCTTTACTGTTGCTGCTGGATAAAGAGCTCGGTGGAACTTTCAGCGCAGCGGTTCGCAGCCATGAATTTACTGCCCGCAAGGGGCAGACACTGCTGTTACACAGCGGTCAGGGACTGGGGGTTAAAAGAGTTTTATTCTGTGGCCTGGGGAAAGAAAAGGATATCAGTTTGCACAGCCTGCGGCAGACAGCGAGCAGCGTTTCGCGATTGCTGGCGGAGAAGCAATTGGCGAATTTTCTGTTGGCACTGCCGCAGGTTCCGGTGAAGAAAAGCAGTTTGGCTGAGCGGGTGCAGGCGGTGGCCGAAGGGGTTCAGCTGGCCAATTACCGTTATGATCGTTATCTCGGGGAGAAGCCGGCGGGGCAACCGGTCGCTCTGGACAAGGTCGGTCTGCTGATCGCGACAAACGACTCGTCGGCTGAGGCTGAGGAGGCTGTTGTTGCCGCTGAGGCGATCGTGGGCGGAGTCTGTTTTGCCCGTGACCTGGTGAACGCTCCGGGAAATCTGAAATCGCCGGAATACCTGGCCATGCAGGCGGTGGCCATGGCCGAACAGGTCGGTATCAGCGCCAAGCTGCTCAATCGGGATGCGCTTGAACGACAAGGGTTCGGGGCGATGCTCGGGGTTGCCCGGGGCAGTGAGCGCGATCCCTATCTGATCGTTCTGGAGTATCGCGGCGGTAGCAAAGGGCAGAAGCCGATCGCTCTGGTCGGTAAAGGGGTGGTGTTTGACGCCGGCGGGATTTCTTTAAAACCAGCGGAAAAGATGGATGAGATGAAGATGGATATGGCCGGTGCTGCCGCGGTTCTCGGGGCGATGCAGGCTGCGGCCAGCCTGCAATTACCGGTTAACCTGGTGGCGGTGGTTCCGGCAGTTGAAAATATGCCGTCCGGCACGGCCCTCCGCCCTGGTGATATCCTCAGATCCCTTTCCGGGAAAACTATCGAGGTTCTCAATACCGATGCCGAGGGGCGACTGATTCTCGCCGACGCGCTCACTTATGTCGGTCGTTATCAACCACGGGTGGTCATCGACCTGGCAACCCTCACCGGGGCCTGCATCATCGCCCTGGGCAATCACGCGGCGGCTGTGCTCGGCAACCATGACGGGTTGATCCGGCAGCTGCTCAAGGCCGGTGAGCGCAGTGGCGAGAAACTCTGGCAATTGCCGCTCTGGGAAGAGTATGCCGCGCAGATCAAGGGCGATTTCGCCGATATCAAAAATACCGGTGGCCGTCCGGCCGGGACGATCACTGCCGCGGCGTTTCTACAGAAGTTCGCCGACAAGTACACCTGGGCTCATCTGGATATCGCCGGGATGGCCTGGGAGGAGCGGGGTCGCGCCGGTCAACCGAAAGGGGGGACCGGCTTCGGGGTCCGGGTCCTGATCGAGTATCTGCGCGGGGGCCTGAAATAGTTTTCGTCCGGAAACCTGCCGGTTCCCACCCGGAGTTTCCGGATAGCAACGAAACAGGCCGGTTCAGGAAACCGGGTCGGCGTTCAATGGCTATTATTTCGTGCTGACCCGTTTCAGCCAGCCGCGGGCGTATTTCTCCTGGGTCGGACTTTTGCGCATGTATGCTATGTAATGCATCCCCTGCAGGATATTCATGATCTTTAGCAGGTGCTCCGGCGGATCTTTTTCCAGATAGCTGCTCAGGGC
>WTCI01000006.1 GCA_013138655.1 Desulfuromonadaceae bacterium
GGATCAACCCGACCAGCGCCTTGGCCTCCGGCCGGGAGATAACCGATCACCGGCAAGGTGACGCCAACTCTGCAATCTTCGGCCCGAACGGCGTAACCATCCATCGCCGAATTGTCAAACAGCGGCAACGGCTGGCTGGCGATGATATCTTCAGCCACCGCCCGACCGGCAGCGTCCAGCAACGGAACTTTCTCGATCGCTGACGGCGGTACCGCAGCGAGAATTTTTTCACGCGCCTGATAAAATGATAACGGCATATTTGTCTCCTATGACAATCAAGATGGTCTCGCAAAAAAGAATACGAAGGCAAAGCAAAAAGTCCGCCATCAATCAACGCTGCTGGAGCAGATTTAATCCCAGATTGACCAGCAATGCCACCCCCAGCAGTACCAGACCCAAAGCCAGTCCAAAGGCAAATTCACCCTTGCTGGTTTCCAGGGCAATGGCGGTAGTCATAGTCCGGGTGCTGCCACGAATATTCCCACCCAGCATCATCGCCACCCCGACTTCGGCGATCACCCGGCCGAAACCGACGATGACTGCGGCCATGACACCGAAACGAACTTCCCGCAACAGTTGGATAACGGCCTGCAGGCGCGAAGCCCCGAGAGTCAGAGCGGTGTTGATAATCCGCTCGTCTGCCCCGGTCACCGCCGCCAGCACCAGGTTGGCGACGATCGGCGTCGCCAGCAACGTCTGTCCGGCAATCATCGCCAGCGGAGTGAAGAGCAAGCCGAAATAGCCGAGGGGCCCCTGACGACTGAGCAGGCCGAACAGCAACAAGCCAACAACCACCGTCGGCAAAGCCATGAGGGTGTTGAGCAGGGTGATCAACAGCCGCCGACCACGAAAGCGGCTGATCCCCAGCCACAACCCGGACGGAACCCCCAGCAGCGCTGCCAGAACAATGGCACAGCTGGAGGTGTACAGAGAGGTCCAGACCGTCATCCGGACCTCCCGGTCGAAGCTGAGAATCAGCTCGACAGCCGTGAGCAGTGAATCACCCAGATAGCCCAATACAGTCCCTTATTCTGCTACGTAGAAGAGCTGCTCGCCAGCCTTGCGGAAACCGGTGATCAGAGTGCGGGCCGGTGCCGAAACCAGGTAATCGAGGAACTTCTTTGCCAGTTCGACTTTGACGTGAGCATGCTTCTGCGGATTGACCATGATCACCCCGTAGGGGTTGAAGAGCCCCTTGTCCCCGGCGACAGCGATCTGCAGTTCGGTCTTCGCCTTAAAGGCCAGATAAGTGCCGCGATCGCTCAGCGTGTAACCCCGGCGTTCACCGGCCATGATGATCACTTCGCCCATGCCGCGGCCCGCTTCCAGGTACCAGTCACCGGCCGGTGTGACAGCAGCCTTCTTCCACAGCTGCTTTTCGCGGGAGTGGGTGCCGGAGTCGTCACCGCGGGAGACGAAGGTGCTCTTGCCGGCGGCGATTTTGGCCATGGCGGCTACGGCATCTGTGCTCCCCTTGATGTCGGCCGGATCACCGGCCGGACCGAGGATAACGAAATCATTGTACATCACATCGCGACGATCGACCCCGAAACCGGCGGCGACAAACTTATCCTCCTTGCTGCGGGCATGCACCATGATCACATCAACGTCGCCATTTTCCCCCAGCTTGATCGCTTTGCCGGTGCCGACGGCGATGACATCGACCTTACAGTCGTTAGCCTGTTCAAAGGGCGGCAGCAGTTCAGCCAGCAGCCCGGAGTTTTCCGTCGAGGTGGTGGTGGCCAAACGCAGATGGTCAATCGCAAAAGCGCCGGTCGCCAGAAAAATAAACCCGCAGAGCATTAACAAAAATCCCAGTTTTTTCATCTCCTTGAATCCTCCCGTCAATAAGAATTAGACGTAACCATTCAGCACAGTACAAAAGACTGTCATTCCGGCAGGATTTTAGCCGGAATCCAGAGTTTAGAAGACAGAAAGACGGGATCCCCGATAGCAGCACTCGGGGATGACAGGCGTTTTTTCTCCTGATCTGATAATGCTGAATAGTTACAATTAGACAACCTTTACTGCTGATCTGCCACAGCCTTCAATCCACTTTCATCCTTGTCCAGACAGCCCTTCTGAAGCCTGATTATTTTTCCTCCCAACCATGGTGACTGCTGCGTATCGTGACTGGCGATAACAATCGACATCCCCCGGTGCGGCAGGCTCACTAACAAACGTTCCAGTGCCGTAACCTGACCGGCATCGAGATTGGCAGTCGGTTCATCAAGCAATAACAGTTTCGGCTCTAAAACCAAGGCACGGGCCAATGCCACGCGCCGGACCTCACCACCGGAAAGCTGCTTGACTGAACGCCGGCTGAATCCTTGCAGGTCGACCGTTTCCAATGCACGTTCTATCCGCTGCTGTTGCTTGTCAGAAGGGATGTTGCGAACCTTCAGACCGAAGGCCAGATTCTGCTCGACGGTCCCGCTGAACAGCAGCGGGCTCTGCTCAAGCAGGGTAATTTCCTGCCGCAGCGGGCGTAAGCGTCTTTCCGACCAGTGAACCAACCGCCCCGCATAAATAAGTTCTCCGCGCTCCGGCGGGAGCAACAGGGCCAGCAATTGTAAGAGGGTACTTTTTCCTGCACCGTTCGCCCCGTGCAGAACGTAGAGCTCACCCGATTGCAACAACAGCCGCTCAATGCTCAACGTAAAATCGCCCCGTTTCAGGTCGATATTTTTCAATTCCACCATGAAAATATCCGGAAATGCAGGCAACAAAAAAGGGCCTCCCCGACTGGAGAAGCCCTCTGGCAACCACAGAACATAATTATCCCTGTGATTGCAGGCGGGTCTCCTTTCCAAACGGGAGGCCCGGCCGTTTCCAGCCGAACCCATCGACCGACCACCCTGAGGAAAACCTGTTAGGCGGGACGGTTCGGAGATCGTCCAAAACAATAAATTTATCGATCAACGTCGTTGCTGGCGCAACGGCTTGTTAAACTTAACATCTGTCCGACTGCCACGCAGCTGAAAATATTCCTCCGGGGTATTGATATTACGAAAGCTCTGTTCTTGCGGATCGACTTGCTGAAGCTCTTCAGCCGGGATTTCAACCACCTTGAGCTGGCGGAAAATACGCTGAATTCTCCGCTGTCCGGCATCCAACACCTGTTCCATGACCGGCAGACAGGATTTGCTGTAGAGCGCATGCAGCGGTTCGTGCCCACTGCTGCCGATCGGCAGAATCAGGTCGCCCAGAGGTGCTCGGGAGCAGATCAGTTGCACCAGCTCAGCGGAAAGAAACGGCATGTCGCAGCCCACCACAAAGGCCCGTTCACAACCGGCATGTTGCAGGCCGGAATGAATCCCTGCCAACGCTCCCTGCAGCGGATAAATATCCCTCACCTTCCGGCAGGGCAGCTCCGGATAAAGCTCCGGGGTGTTGGTGACGATCAGGACCTCGTCGAACAATTCCGCCATCCGGGCATAAACATGGTCGATAAAACGGGCCCCGGCAAACGGCAGCAACGACTTGTCACTCCCCATCCGCAAACTTTCCCCCCCGGCCAGAATCACCCCGCTGATCCCGGCAATTTTTCGCTGTTCCGGGGTCGCTGGATCCAGTTGCTGCGGGTGGCTGTAAATCTCAAAGGAACGGCCGCGCAAGTAGCCGATCAAAGTGATCCCTGCCTTTTCACAAAGCTGCACCGCCTGCGCGGTCGGTGAGGTGCGTGAGGCGATCAGACCGATGCCGAGCCTGGCGGCCTTGATCACCATCTCGCTGGAAACCCGCCCGGAGCTCATCAACAACGTGTCTTTCAGATCAATATTTTCAAACAGCGCCTCGCCGGTGATCCGATCGAGGGTATTGTGCCGCCCGATATCTTCGGCAAAAAGTAACAAACCATCTTCATCGCCGACCGCAGCGGAATGAATGCCGCCGTGGGAACGATAACGCTCGGCCCGCGTCGACAGCTGGCTCATCAGGGAAAAAACTGTCGCCCGACGGTATTGAACCGATCTGCGCCGGACAAAAGAATCACTGGCGCTCCGATAACTGACCCCGCCGCTGCAACCGGTGGTCAATGTTGGCGCATCCAACCGTGGGGAATGCCGTATGCGCAGCTCCGCAAGCGCTTTCTCCTGACAGATTCCCAGGCAAAAAAGATCCTCCAGCGTTGCGATGAAACCCTGCTGAAAACAGAACCCCGCCAGCAGATGATGGAGCTGATGCGGAGAACAAACCAGGGTTGCCAGCTCGCGTCCATTAACGCGCAGCCGGAGAGGGTATTCTTCGACTAACTGACGGATCAGGCGGGTTTGTTGATTCTTGTGAAGATGAATCGCACTCGACACTTTGACCAACCTCCAGCACGGCATTCCGGGTAACCATTCAGCACCATAGCAGCATTTTATGCTGCATATTCAACGCTGTATTTTATGTGGGATGAGGCCACACCCACCAGTCATGCGAAATACAATAACTGACGGTAATGACAAGATGAAAGAACTTTATCCGGCAATAAAATAATCGTAAAATCATATTCATGATATAGTTATCTATTCGAAACATAACATTAAACTGCTTGTCAAAAGCCGACCAGAATGATATTAAACCAACACAACACTCCCGCTCAGCGAATAAGTCCACAACAGTGGGCTCGGTTTCTAAAAAAGGAGCAAAAAATGGATTTTCGTAAGCTACTGATGATTGGACTTGTTCTCATCACATTCAGCGTGACCAGTGCTCTGGCCATTGATGGCGGCAATCCGCGTAAGGGGAAGTACCTGTTCAAAAAGAACTGTAAAGCCTGCCACACCAGCAATTCTGAAGTCGGCGCAGTCACCCCGCTGTCCAAAACCATGGCTCAGTGGGATCGTATGTTCGAAAAGAACAACCATCCCGGCGACGCGTGGCAGGATTTCAGTGAGCAGGACCTGCTCGACATTAACCACTTCCTCTACGACCACGCTATCGACTCCGATCAACCGGAAACATGCGGCTAATCATTTCATAGCAAACGCATCCCACCCGGAAGAAAATGAAAAAATTATTTATGATGATGCCGGTTGTCAACACCGCATGAGACACTTAAGCACAAATGGCCCAACTGGTAACCTGCTGATTTATCCGTAACATCCAAGGGAGAGACGCCATCGTCTCTCCCTTTTTTTGCCTGAATTTTCAAAATTCATGTACATTAGAGATTCCCGCAACTTCTTGATCGTTTTTATCCCGAGTGACAGGCAAGCATGAATGACGATTTTTTTCAGATAATCGTTGCTCTCGCAGTGATTCTGATTGGTGCCCTGGTCGGTGGCCGGCTGGCAACGCTCTGCCGCATTCCCCGGGTCACCGGCTATCTGCTGGCCGGCCTGCTGGTGGGACCTTCTTTTGCCGATCTTTTTGACCTGCCGCATCTGGTCTCTCATTTTTCCCTCGGCGAACTGCGTCCGATCTCCGATGTTGCCCTGGCCTTGATCCTGATGAATATCGGCGGGCAGCTACGGACCAAAAACCTGCGCCGCTGGAAACAACGGATCTTCCTCTTTTCTTTCAGTGAGGCCCTCGCCACGGGATTGCTGGTTGCTCTGGCGGTCTTCGCGGTTAATTTTCTGCTGCTGAAAACCACTGTCGCTTCCTTGAGCCTGCTGCACACCTCGCTCCTGTTCGGGATTTTTACCGGAGCGATCGGCATCGCCACAGCTCCCGCCGCCACCCTGATGGTGATTCGTGAATATGAAGCTGAAGGGCCGGTCACCAGTGCGCTCTTGACCCTGGTCGGGCTGAACAACCTGATTTCAGTCCTGGGGTTTACGGTGGCCGCACAGCTCCTGGTGCTGCCGGGAGGAGACCTGAGCAGCGTCGCCTATCAAACCCTTGTACCACTGCTGATCGGCGGCAGTTTCGGCTTCGGCATGTCACTCCTGGCACAGCGGATGGAACTGGCCAGTGAACACAAAATTCTCATCCTCGGCGGCGTAACCACGGTTGTCGCCATCAGCCGGGGCCTCGGTCTTGAACCATTGCTGACCTGCATGGCCCTCGGGATGGTTCTGGCCAACAGTTCGCCCCGCTGGCACCGCTTGCTGAAATCGTTACAGGAGATCGATTATCCTCTCTATGTGATCTTTTTCGTTCTGGCCGGAGCCAATTTGCATATTGAAACCCTCAACCACATCGGGATCCTCGGGGTTGCCTATGTCCTTGCCCGCACCGGGGGCAAACTGGCCGGCAGCTGGCTGGGAGCCAGGCTGGGTCGTTTCGGCCACCGCGAACGGACCTGGATCGGCATGACCCTGCTGGCCCAAGCGGGCATGGCGATCGGGCTGGCGGCCACCCTGGCCGACACCTGGCCCGAGGGGGGCAAACTGATTCAAACGGTTATTCTCGGTTCAGTGATTATTTTTGAGTTGATCGGTCCGCTGGCGGTTCGTCATGGTCTGGTTAAGGCGGGGGAGGTGCCGATTCTTTCGGTGCTGCGAAAAAGAGCCCCACAGGGGACCATGGAAGGCCTACACAGTGTCGCCAATCATTTCCGCAACAATCTGGGCTTGCCTGCCGGACACAAGGTCGAAAATCCCGGCGATATTCTGGTGCGGCATGTCATGCGCCACAATGTTGAAACCATCCACCATGCCACCAATTTCCAGGAATTACTGCGGATCATCGCCCACAGCCGCTATGATCGTTTCCCGGTCGTCGATGATGAACACAACTTTGTCGGCATTATCAATTACACGGAGATCCGCAACCTGTTGTTCGATCCCTCCCTCTCCGGCCTGCTGGTCGCAAAGGATCTGGTTTCTTCAGCCCATCACTCAATCCCGCCGGACACGCCCCTGCGGGAGGCCCTGAAAACCCTGCAGAAGAAAAGAAACATCAGCTACTTCCCGGTGATCGATCCGGAAAAACCGAAGATCCTGCTCGGCATTCTCAGTCAGAATGATGTCCTCTCGGCTTTTCGGCGCTTTGATCTCGACAGCTGACCCTTAACGACAACCGGCCCGGAGACAAAGAAGGCGCCCCGAGCGGGGCGCCTTCCAGCCTGTCAACAATTTCAAGATTACTGTTCAAGAAACTTTTTCGCCATGTTCGCCTGGGCAGAATCCGGGTACTCATCCAGCAGCTTCTGCATGGTGGTTCGCGCATTTTGACCATCCCCCAGGGCATTGAAAGCCAACCCCTGTTTGAGCATTGCTGCCGGTGCCTTGGGATGCTCAGCATATTTGCTGATGACATCCTGCAGTTGCAGAATTGCCAGCTCATATTTCTTTTCCCCGTACAGAGCCTCACCGCTCCAGTAAAGGGCATTGACGTACAATTCATGCTGCGGATACTTGGCAGAGAAGGTTTCCAACAATTGCCGCCCCTCGGAAAACCGCTCTTCTTTGCGAATCTTGTCAAGAGCCCGCTGATAGAGTTGCTCTGCAGTTTCCTCCGGGGCTTTTAGCGATTCTGCAACTGCGGGCGGACTCAGTGTTTCCGCTGTGGCGGGTCGCTGCTCAAGCTCCTCGACGCTGCTCAGCAAGGAGCTGAGCTGTAAACCGACGTCATCCTTAATCAGCTGCAAGTCATCAGCTAATTGCCGATTATCACGATTCAGATCATCGAGTCGGCCATTGATTGACTGATATTCGACCCGCAGGTTATCCAGACCCGCCTCTAGTTCCGCAACCTGGCGCTGCAACTGATCACCTTCTGCACTGCCGCTGTTAACGGCGTCGGTTTTCTGTACTTCAAGCTGGGCCAAGCGCCGTTTCATCTGCTGCAGATCCATCTCCATCCGCAGTTGTGTGTCGGATGGCGGGACACAGGCTGTGAGCAGAAGCAATCCCAACAGTATTGATAGCAAACGCATGAAACCTCTCCTCCGGAAACAAAAAAAGGCCGCACATCTGCAATGCGCGGCCCTGATGGATTTACTCGTTCAGATTAACGACGAGCATTGAACTCTGCACGACGATTTTTGGCCCAGGCCGCTTCAGTCTTCGCCGGGTCGAGAGGGACCTCTTCACC
>WTCI01000277.1 GCA_013138655.1 Desulfuromonadaceae bacterium
TGGGGTATCATGCGGTCGGTTTTTTCTATAATCCGAAAGTGTTTCAGACGGTCGGCATCGAACGTCCACCGGAAAACTGGGAAGAACTTTTGTCGGCCTGTGAAAAGTTGCAGGCTGCCGGAATCAAGCCTTTTGCCTTGGGGGCAAAAAATCGCTGGCCGGCTCAGTTCTGGTTCGATTATCTGTTGTTGCGCACCGCCGGTGCAGAGTTCCGGCAGGATTTAATGCTCGGCAAGGTTGCTTATCTGGATCCACCGGTACAAGAGGTGATGCGGTGCTGGGCCGCTTTGCTGAAAAAGGATTATTTCAGCCGGGGACTGCTGACGGATGATTGGACCGATGCGGCGGACCAGGTCGCTGCCGGGCAGGCGGCTATGACCCTGATGGGCACCTGGGTGACCGGTTACTGGGATCGGCAGGGGCTGCAGCCCGTGGAAGATTATGCTTTTTTTGCCTTTCCGGTAATGCGTCCCGGGCAAAAACGGGCGGTCGTCGGTCTTATTGACGGTCTGGTGATGGGGAGTGACAGCCGGGATCCTGAGCAGGCTGAAGCCTTGATTGATTTTTTGCTGACCGATTTAACTGCCCAGAAAACCTGGACTCGTGCGCAAGGTGCATTGTCTCCAAACAAAAATCTTTCTGCCGAAAACTACAACCCGGTTATGCAGGAAGTCTTGCAAGAGGTTGAGGGGGGCGGTCGGTTCGTTTTCACCTATGACTTGGCCACCTGTCCACCGGTTGCGGAACAGGGCTTGTCGGTGATCGCACGCTTTCTGTATGACCCCGAGAACTATCAAGAGGGACTTGCGACCATTACTCAGGCCGCGCGAGTCTGCGCCGGGGCAACGGAACCGCATGAGAGTGATCAGCAGTGACCAGGTGCTATTGATATAGATTAGATTGGGATTATGGCTTTAATCGAAAAATCACCGGAAAAACGGCCGGGTCGCTGGCGCTTGACCATTAGTGCCGGTTTGTCATTGGCTTTCGGCGCCATTCTCGGACTGACCTTGTTGACCAGTGTGGTTGCCTGGCTTCTCTATGATCAGTTGGCATCGGATCTGAAAATCATGTCGTCGGATGTCATGCCGCGAGTGGTTCGTTCGCGCAACCTGGTCATGGCCAATAACAGTTTGGCGACAGTCGCCAGTAAAATGGCCATGGCAACAACGGCGGATGAACTGCGAAACCTCCGGAATTTTGTTGATATCGCCTCCAGCCGGGTACGGAAAAATCTGCTTGATGCCGAGGTCAGCTTGACGGAACCGGGACAAATGGCCCTGCTCCAGCAGCTCCATATGCAGATTGATCAGAAACTGGTGCAGTTAAATAAGAAAGTGCTGAAAAATTTCGACCAGCAGAAAAGGATACTTGAGCGAAAAAGGGCATTTCGTGCCGCTGGCGAACAGGCAGCCTTGCAGGTTACTGCACAGATGCGGCAACACCTGGGACAGGCTCATCAGAAAAAGCATCTTGAGGAGGAAGGGTTCTATCTCGATGCCATCAACATGATTCGTAATGCTGAACGAACGGTGCATTCACTGAATCTCTTCCGGTCACAAAACGATCTTGATGTGGCAAAACGGATGTTCCAGAAACTGGTGGAAAAGTTTGCTGTGATCGCCCGGCGCTTGCAACACAAAACTGTCGGGAGCGATCTTGCCTGCTACCATGAGACGTTGTCGAGTGTCGGCTGGGGCCCGACATCCCTTTTTGAGCAGCAGCAAGATCTGCTTGATACTGGGGCCGCGATAGAGACCTTACTGGATAGCAGCAATCAGCTCAGTGCACAATTTCGCTTGATGACCACGGTGATCGTCAACCGCTCGACGGAACAGGTCGAACAGTTGCGGGAGGTGGCTCTCAGGAATATTGTTCAGCGGAAAAAAATGATGGTGTCGCTGGTGGTCGGTGGTTTCGGCCTGTCGATTCTGCTGATCTGGTTTTTTGGTCACCGGCGGATGGTTCGCCCTCTGGGCGGGCTGTCTCTGGCAGTCAGTGCTCTTGAACGGGGTGAAAAAATAGTTGAAGCGCCGCAGGGAGGGGTCGGGGAAATTCAGGATCTGGCACTGGCCTTCAATCGTATGGCCGGGACCATTGCCGCCCGTGACCGGGAACTGCGGCAATTGCAACTGTTGCTGCGTAGCGTGGTCGATTCACTACCACCGGTGCTGATGGCGATTGATCAAAAGTGTCAGCTGATGCTCTGGAACTTGCAAGCTGAAAAGTATTGTGCAACCGAAAATCTGATCATAGGCAAGTCATTGGCCGAGGTTCTGTCCTGGTTGCCATACGATCCGGAGCGATTACAGCAGGCTGTTGATGCCGGGCAACCCTTACAGGTCAAGCGCTTGAGAGTCGAAAGAGAGGGTTTGCAGCGCACCTTCGAGTTGAGTGCCAACCCGTTGATCGACGCCGTAGCGCCGGGAGCGGTCTTGCGTATTGAGGATGTCACCGATCGAATCCGCATCGAAAAGACCATCGCGCAAGCGGAAAAAATGATGTCGGTTGGTGGCTTGGCCGCCGGGATTGCTCATGAAATCAATAATCCGCTGGCGGGTATTCTGCAGAGTATCCAGGTTGTCGATAATCGTTTCCGAACCGAGCTGCCGCCTAATATCAAGGTGGCGAAGCAGGTCGGAACAGATGTCGAGACGATCCATGCTTACCTGCAAGAGCGGGGGATATTACGGATGCTGGAGGGGATTCGTTCCTCGGCGATCCAAGCGGCGCAGATTGTCAAAAACTTACTTGCTTTCAGTCGCACGGGTTCAGGGGTGGAAGGCTCCAGTTTCGAGCTGTATAATCTGCCGACTCTGGTCGATACCACGGTGGAATTGCTGGAGAGTGATTACGACCTGAGTCATGGTTACGATTTCCGTCAGATTTGCATTGAAAGGGCTTACGCGGAAGATCTACCGACCGTGTGCTGTGAAGGATCGCTGATTCAACAGGTTGTCTTCAATGTCTTGAAAAATTCTGCACAGGCGCTTTACAGCATGGGGGAACCGCGGGTCAATCCGTGTATCCGTCTGACAATCCGCCGCATGGATAAGACGGTGTTGCTTGAGATCGAAGATAATGGGCCGGGTATGAGTCCTGAGGTCAGAGAGCATATTTTTGAGCCTTTTTTTACGACCAAAGCTGTTGGAACGGGGACGGGGCTGGGGATGTCGATCTCTTATTTCATCATTACCGAATATCACCAGGGGACAATAGAGGTTGCATCAGAGCCAGGGCAGGGGAGTAAATTCAGCATCAAACTGCCGCTGGAAAAAACTGCCTGTTAACCCTCAAGCGGGGCACAGGCGGCTCTTTCCGCCTGGCTGCTTTTAGAGAATAGCGACGAATTCCGTAACTATTCAGCAGAATCGAATACCTGACAACCGGCAGGTTCCGTCCCGTCAGACGCAAAAGGGTATCAGCCGTTGCGACCCACTGCAGGTTCAATGAAAACCGAAAAAACGCGAACCACC